>CANHXF010000168.1 GCA_947464515.1 Flavobacteriales bacterium | reverse complement strand
AAGTAACATCATCCACATACAAACTGCTGTTCAACATGTTCGACTCAGTAGTATCATCCACATAGCTGCTCACGAAGTAGTAACGCAACAAATTGGCAGTAAGCGTTTTATCTTCATAAAAAATAGGAATATCAATTTGGGTAAAATTCGTAGTTCCAGCAAAAGTGCTTGTACCGTAACCAATGATAGAATCCACCCCCAATGTCGTATTGATAACTTCAACGTACAAATTGGCTGAATCATAAACTGTAGCGGGCTTATAATTCACCATCGCACTGGCAATAATAGGTTTCGATGCCAACACCTCACCACCCGAAAAATTGAAATCGAAATTCGCATCCACCGTCAACTTGGCATTTGTTAAATATCCAGGCATCAATCCCAAATCACTATAATTTGACGTCGTAACCTGCGCCGAAGAAAGTCCAGAATTTTTAATGGCAGTACTCTTTTTGACTTGTGTAGTAACCCGTGTATTCTGACCCGACAGAAAGTTGAAAATATTAAAAATAGAATCGAATGAACTCCATCCTTGCGGTGTCTCCAAATTAGCTGTTAGATTAAACAACAATTTGCTCGTTCTCCAATTTTCTAATCCACCATTTTTAATGGTTGTTTGAGCGTTTACTGCGCTGAGCGAACCCAGAAACAAACCCATTGCTAAAATTATTTTTTTCATGTATCGAATTTTTATTTCTTCAAAATTAATGCAAGCCCAGCGGGGATGGCAAATATTCGATGAAAATAACACAAACCTTTTCCCCAAATCATCCCCATCATGCTTTAATCTCAAGCGTTGGGTTAATTTTGCATAACCTTAAGAATAACAGTGAATATACAATCCTATATCAATCAACTCACATTTGGACAAACCGATCTATCGTTTGCGATTGTTGTGGGGTTGACGATGATTTTTGCCTTCATTTATTTATTTGGCTTTTTCACCAAAATAAAACGAACCGAATCCCAAGCCGTTGTCTCCTCAGCCCCGGGTATTAGCATCATCATCGCATCACGAAATGCCCTCCCACTGCTAGAAAAGAACCTCCCCAACTGGTTGGCACAAGATTATCCAAACTTCGAAGTCATCATCGCCAACGACCGCAGCACCGACGATACGCCCCTGTATCTTATCGAACAAAAAGAACTGCATCCCAAACTAAAAGTCGTTTCACTCGACGCCGACTTTGTTAAAATGGGTGGTAAAAAATTGGCACTGACATTGGCAATCAAAAAAGCACAATACGACCATTTCTTGCTAACCGATGTCGATTGTGTCCCCAGCAGCGACCAATGGCTGAAACACATGGCCACTCAGTTCACACGGGAAAAGCAAATCATTTTGGGTACCGCACCATTGAAAACCGGAACCGGCTTTTTGGGCGCCCTCATCCAACACGAAAACCTACTCACCGCAATGCATTACCTCGGCCTAGCGGCCTCGGGCAAACCCTATATGGGCGTGGGTCGAAATTTGGCTTATACCCGCAATATTTACAATGAAGTGAATGGTTTTAGCAGCCATCACCATATCCCCGCCGGAGACGATGACCTTTTCGTGCAAGAAGCCGCAAACGCTACCAATACCGCAATTTGTGTAAACCCCGATGCCTTCTGCTTTAGCGATGGCCCAGCCAACTGGAGCGCTTACTGGAAGCAAAAGAAACGTCATCTTTGGGTCGGAAAATCGTATCAAAAAGGGGTAAAACAACTCCTAGCGATATATCCGATGGCGCAACTTTTCTTTTGGACAACCATCATACTTTGGTTTATCCTAGGCAGTCAGGTTCTTTGGCCCATCATTGCCCTATTGCTAAAATTGATTCCTGAATGGGTGGTTTTCTATCAAAAAGGAAAGCTCCTACAAATGCAGAAATCAACCACTTTTTACCCCGTTTTTAACTTTTTTGAATCTTTCTGGTACGTAATCACTGGGATAAACGCATTTTTCACCAAAAAAATCACATGGTAGGACCAGAAATCATATTTGAACACTTCCCCAATCTCACCGAGGAACAAAAAGTACAATTCGCACAGTTGGGTCCGCTTTACGCCGATCACAACGCGCGCGTCAATGTGATTTCTCGCAAAGACATGGACATGTTCTACATTCACCATGTGCTTCATTCGATGGCATTGGCTAAGACGTGCGAGTTTATACCAGGCCAGCATTTCATCGATATCGGCACCGGTGGCGGGTTTCCCGGAATTCCACTGGCCATCATGTTCCCACAGGTGGAATTCACTCTGGTGGATAGCATCGGCAAGAAAATCGCTGTCGTTCAAGCGGTAATCGATGCGTTAGGACTCAAAAACGCGACAGCCATTCAGGAGCGCACAGAATCGCTACCCATGAAATTTGATGGCGCCGTAGCTCGTGCCGTAGCCCCCGCAATCGAACTTTGGAAATGGATGGAAAATCATTGGAGCGGAAAACCCCGTTTCTTCCTATTGAAAGGTGGTGATTTGGCCGAAGAAATCAATGAAGTGATTGAATATTCGCAAAAAACCAAAATCAAATTGCACGCAATCGGCGATATCTACAACGATCAACCCTTCTTCGAAACGAAAAAAGTCGTGAAATTATTTCACGGTCAAATTTGGAAAGACTAGTCCGGGTAAAACATTAAGCCCCTAGAGTCATTCGTATACCCGAATTAAAATCGCTCCCGAAAGGCCATTAAGCCCCTAGTATGTCTTTGGCCGATGCCAATGCCGCTGAAAGTCCGTCCGCATTTTTACCCCCTGCCGTAGCAAAGAATGGCTGTCCGCCTCCACCACCTTGGATTTCTTTGGCACATTCACGAATCATTTGCGTTGCATTCCAACCTTTTTCAGCAACCCATTGCTCGTCGATGTAAATCGCCAAACCTGGCTTCTCATCTGCCAAAAACGCAAGCACAACAACAGGATTCACCAATTCTTGCTTCAACTGAAAACACAGCTGTTTGGCCGCATCCGCACTCGGCAAATTCATTTGCTCCAATACCATCGGAACGCCAGCTATGGTTTGAACTTTTTGCAACAAGCTCGACTTCAACGCTGAAACTTGCTCGACTTCCATTTGCTCCAGCTGCTTTCGCATCGACGCGTTTTCTTCCAATACCTTGTTCATCGCAGAAACAACATCCTTCGGATTGCCCAAAGCGATTTTCACCTGCGACAACTCTTCCAACTGACCGTTGATATAATCCAAAGCCGATTGCTGCGTCACCGCCTCAATCCTTCGAACACCGGCAGCCACACTAGACTCACCCAAAATCTTAAAGAACCCGATTTGAGAGGTATTCGCCACATGCGTTCCACCACACAATTCCATAGAATAATTCGCATCAAACTCAATCACACGAACGTATTCGCCATATTTTTCACCAAACAAAGCCGTCGCCCCCATCTTCTGCGCCTCCGCAATCGGAACGTTACGATGCTCTTTCAATGCGATGCCCTCGCGGATTTTTTCATTCACACGAACTTCAACTTGTGCGATTTCCTCCTCCGTCATCTTGCCAAAATGAGAAAAATCAAAACGCAAAGCAGAATCATTCACCAAACTACCCTTCTGGGCCACGTGAGATCCCAATGCCTCTTGCAAAGCACTGTGCATCAAATGCGTTGCGCTGTGATTGCTACTAATGCTGTTTCTGCGACTTGCATCCACCTGAGCCGTGAAAACCTGATTCATATTTTTTGGCAAATTCTCACATACCAATACATGCAACTTATTCTCTTTTTGGGTATCTAAAACCCGCACAATCTCACCGTCTTCCCCAATCAACTGACCAGAATCGCCCACTTGACCGCCACTTTCGGCGTAAAAAGGACAAACATCCAATACCAATTGATACAAATTCTTTCCTTTGGCTACGATGGTTCTATGTCGACTAATTTCCGACACACACTGCGTTGCATCATACCCACAAAACGACTCATCGCTGTCGGCCATGATAGTAATCCAATCCCCAGTTTGCTTCACCGCATCGGCCTTAGAGCGGTCTTTTTGTGCTTGCAAAGCGACTTGAAATCCGTCCATATCCACCGAACAACCGCGTTCTCGGGCGATCAAATCTGTTAAATCGATAGGAAAACCGAAGGTATCGTACAATTCAAAAGCAGTAGCACCATCCACAACACCCTTGGGATGCTGATCGATGAAAGCACCCAACCTTCCCATACCTGAGCTCAAGGTTCTGAAGAACGAATTTTCTTCCTCTTGAATCACACGCTGAACGAAACTCTCTTGGGCTTTTAACTCAGGGAAACTGCCGGCGAAGTAATCAGCTAGACCGGGAACCAATTGATTAAAAAACGATTCCTGGAATCCCAAGTACGAATAACCATAGCGAACGGCTCTTCTCAAAACCCTACGAATGACATATCCTGCGCCCGTGTTGGATGGCAACTGTCCGTCTGCAATGCACAAACTCACCGCTCTCAGGTGGTCGGCGATAACCCGAAATGCTATATCCTGCTCCTCATTATCTCCATAATTCTTACCACACAATTTGGCGGTATTTTGTATGATAAATTGAAAAACATCGGTATCGTAATTGCTTGATTTCCCTTGAATTCCGCGCACCAATCGCTCAAAACCCATTCCGGTATCCACGTGTTGGGCTGGTAAACGATCCAAGCTACCATCGGCTTTGCGGTTGAATTCCATGAACACGAGGTTCCAGATTTCAATCACTTCGGGATGGTCTTGGTTTACTAGGGTTGCGCCATCAACGGCCTCGCGCTGCTCGGCCGAACGCATATCAAAATGAATCTCGGAACAAGGGCCGCAAGGACCCGTATCGCCCATCTCCCAGAAATTGTCTTT
>CANHXF010000167.1 GCA_947464515.1 Flavobacteriales bacterium | reverse complement strand
TCTTGGATCAAAATGGCTCTCAGCAGAATGATTCTCCATTGAACGAAGGAAAATTAATGTCGGCCGAGGCGGTAGCCGAGGCCATCTGGAATGCCATTGCAAAAAAACGCAGTTACCTTATTCTTACACTACAAGGCAAAATGGCTGTTTTCATCAACAAATGGTTTCCCAAATTGGCGGATCAACTCACCTATAACGTGATCAAAAAGGAGCCCAATTCTCCATTTAAATAATCGATTTAAATTCAAAAAATGATGCGCCGAATTGTCTTTCTCGGCAATCATCGAGATCAACTACAACGATTTGATTATTTGTCGCGCAACAAAAAAACCGTACCCGATTGGTTAATCATGTTTCTGGTATTTTTTACACCCGTAACAATGTATATGTATTGCCCCTCCATCGCTGGCTCCCCTTTTGAATCAGTACCATCCCAGTAATATTGATTTGGTCGCGACTCAAAAATCTTCTCCCCCCATCGGTTAAACACGATTAATTTATAATTTTCTATTAATTCCGCGTTGTACGGACCAAAAACATTGTTTCCTCCTTTTCCATCTGGCGTAAAGGCATTGGGATAATAGATGTTGTTACTGGCAGCGATCATTTTTGAAAATTCCAAAGAGTCGATACAGCCTTTGTCCGAAATAACCCGGAGTTTGAAACGCTGTTGACCCAAATCTTTAATTGTCACGATGCCCGGCCCACTTCCAGAGGCGATTTTTTGTCCATTTTGGAACCAATCGACTTTATTTCCTAGTGTCCCAGTGTAAGAGTACGTCCATCTCGTCGCGCCTGCGAGGTCATCGAGGTACCAAAAATCGTAATTCAACTTCGGATTGGGGTAAATGGTAACAACTGCATCGTCAGTATCCGAACATCCGTAATAATTTTCAAGTATTAATTGAAGTTTGTATTGTCCATTTCTTGACACCGAATATATTGGGGAATTCCATTTAATTGAATCTGTATTATTGAACAACCACCGGTGTTTCAATCCGTTTACCGTCGTAGGTTTATCGAAATATCTGGCAGAAAAATACTGATTTTCACAAACTTGGGTATCGTATACAACCACCACGGGTGATTCATACACTTCTAAATCCAAGGCCGCGGAATCCAAGCATCCCCAAGGATTCGAAACGTATAATTCCGCTCGATAGGTCCCAGGTGCAGCGAATTTTACCCCCTTTACCAATTGAGTAGTAGCTGCAGGATTCTGAGGTAACTTCCATTTGTATTGATTTTGGGAATTACCCAAGCAATTTGCTGATAGATTGAACGAATGGCCAACAAAACACTGGTCGGAATCGTTGAACCCCATGCTTACTTTACCCAAAGTGGCGACATATACATTTGCCGTATCAGAGCCCTGACAGCCGTTATTATCTTCTACATAGAGGGTGAGAAGGAGTTTCCCTGTGTCTGACAGATACCAAACAGGGTTAGACGTAGTACCTTGATTACTTCCACAGCGCCAAGTATAGCGATTAATGACAGCGCTAGAGTTGATCTTAACATAGGGTTTGAATCGCATACCCTTGCACATAGCGGTGTCGGTTAAAACAACCCCTGGTTTCGCAGAAACCTTAACCGGAAACTGAATGGAATCACCGCAGGGGGAGATATAACTTACCGTATAATCACCGAAAGGCAGATTTTTGGGCAACAATGCATTTGTCAACGATTTATGTAAAGTGCTACTTCCTTTAGGGTTTGAGCATTTTCTCAAGTAAAAAACCCCCGTTTTATTATCGATGGATTGATTTTTTAACCATATCAGCGCTGATAAGTCCAACTGAATGTCCACTCCCTCACAGATTGAAATATTTTTCTTCTTTAACTCCATCGTACAAGGCAATGGAACAGCTACCACCTCAACCCAATCTAGGGCGTCATCCGGCATAAATGCAGGACGAAAATCTTTGAACCATGATGAATTTGACAAAGGTTCAAAAGGAGTAGTTCGATACCCTGGATAAACCCAAGTTTGTTGATTATATCTTTCATTTACTGGCGTCAACGTATATTTGGTCATCACCAAAGAATCATGAATGATGCGAAATTCAGCCATTGCTTCAAAAAACAATCCCAATGGCATGTTCGAATTGATGCGATTTACAAAGAAATTGTCAGGCTGACTCGTTGTGCCTCTCGATCTAGCACTCCAAAAGTCTACCCAAGCCCCAACTATATATCCTTCGGGAGTTGTACCCGTACCGTAAATGGCAGGGTGATAATTCTTGTTAGAAACTGGAATTGCACCAATCCAATATTCATTATAATCTCCGATTGTTGTCGTTCTACATGCATAAGCACCTTTCACACGAACCACATGTGTGGTTAAGTCGTAATGCTTCTTTGTATAAACCCCAGCAACCCCATAAAAAGAACCTGCATCCAATACGTTATAAGCCTTTGCCACATTGGAATTGTAATCATTTGTCTTAGAGAAAGTGCCGACGAATGTGGGTGTGGTTTCAGCTTGACAGTAGAGCGGCGTACTTAATGTATCTGGATTAAACCCCTTAGAATTGAAATCAGTTAGAGAATTCCAATGCACATTTTGGGTTGTCATGTCGTAACGAATAGAATCATATTGCCCATCCACCCCATTTGCTAGAAAAAGCAAACAAAACGCCATCAATTTGATCCGTAATCCAAACATTATATGCAATTTAAGAAATTTCACCCCATAAATCCAATGAGCCCAAATAATTAATAGTTTTGCAACCATATCATGAAAGTGAAATTGCGAGTAATACTATTATTGATTACGGCCAGTATCAATCTAAATGCCCAAATCACCAACACTGCCTTTATTGATTCTGTTGGGGGTGAAAAAGTGGGCAAATTGACCATCTCAGGATGGCTCGATGCTTATTACGGCAAGATGTCGCCCAATGCAGATAAAGTCCCTCATTTGGTATCTTCGGCGAGTTTGAACCAGGTCGACATTAACCTCACTTACTTAGATTTTCGCTATGCGAACAAAGGTGTCAAAGCCAGAATTGTGCCCGCTTATGGAAGTTATATGGACGCCAATTACGCATCGGAGAAAAGCGGATTGAAGAATTTAATGGAGGCCAGTGTGGGTGTTCGATTAAATACGAAAAAAGACATATGGCTAGAAGCAGGATTGATTGGATCGCCTTTTACCAATGAAAACCCTGTAAGCAGAGACCATTTGATTTATACCCGCTCCATGGCCGCAGAACTCTGTCCCTATTATTTGATGGGCACCAAAGTTGTCGCTCCGTTATCCTCAAAGATTAAATCATCGTTCTACCTCTTAAACGGATGGCAAACACTAGGCCCGCAATACAAAACGCCCGCCTTTGCTACCCAATTGGAGTACAACGTAGACAAAAACAATTTAATCAATTGGAATACCTTCGTTCAAACGGGTCAGCATCACCGATATTTCTCTGATATCTATTGGATTGCAAAGCGAAATCGTTGGCAATGGACATCCTGCTTTTACGTAGGCGATGACCCTTGGAAAGACACCAGTTTTGGTAAATCTCCATTTCACGAGCAAAACGGATTTTGGGTTAATTTGAATGCAGTTGGCAGCTATCAACTCAATGAAACCTCTAGTATTAGTGCACGAGGCGAGTTTTTTAGAGACAAATTCTCTCGAATTGAGGGCTCCTATTTGGGTGGTAGTCTTTGCTTCAATAGAAAAATTGCCGACATGATTTATTGGCGCACCGAGGTGAGATATTGGTACAAAAACGACCAAAAATCGGAAAACATACCTCACCTATTATGGGGTGTGATGAGTTTGGGATTGGGATTTTAGGATTTTCGAAGACCAGAGTACGTCTGAATCAACTGCGATGCAATGTTCTGCGGATCGATTTTATTTTGCAACGATGGACGCATTAATCGCTGCCTAGTTTGCTGCTCTTGTGTAGTAATTGAAATCATGGCTGCCGCCATTTCATCTGCCCGATTGGGATGAAAATACACCGGCAAATCCTCTACCAATTCTCGGAATACAGAAATATTCGAAACTGCCATTGGTAATCCAGCCGCCAAAGCTTCAGCCAACGGGATTCCGAATCCCTCACTTAAGCTCGGATAAACAAACCCAGATGCCGATTTCACGCAGTCAATCATCTCCTCACGAGACTGATCCACCAAACAAGTGATTCGATTGCCCAGCCCCAACGTCTCAATTTGCGATTTCACAGGCTCTAAAGTAGGCCCTTTCAACCCTATCAATGTCAAATTCCAGTCGGTTTGATGCTGAATCAATGCAAATGCCTCTAACAATACCGCATGGTTCTTACGCTGCGTAAAACTGCTTTGATATACGAAATATGGTGCGTTCTTTTCTTTCACAGCACCAACGCTTTCCACTGCAAAAAACGATGGATCCACTGCTTGATAAATCACAACGGAATTACCTTTTGCTTGCGGATAATAATTCTCCACTTGAGATTGCGTGGCGTGGCTCGTCATGATGAGTCGGGAAGCTTTTTGAATGGCCTTCTTCGTTTTGAAGTCGTATATCAATCGATCGATCCAAGGATAATAGGAAGGAAATTCTTTAAATATCACATCGTGGATGGTACAAACCCCAGCTACTGAGGCGGGCAAATCCCATGGCAATTCATTCGACAAGCCATGAAACACCTCAACTCCATCTTGAGCAGCCCGCTTCCCCATTCCCCTGGTGCGCCACCATTTTGGTGCATCTACCATCACCAAAGTATAGAGATCAGAGCCATCACTCCGATTATCTACATAGAGTTTGAGAATTCGAAGCGCCTCGGGGTGTGCATGATCCAAAGTATCCAATCGATCAGCGTAGAGAACGTATT
>CANHXF010000166.1 GCA_947464515.1 Flavobacteriales bacterium | reverse complement strand
TTGATTTGGGCTGTCAGTCCGAAGTTCAAATGAAGGCCTTTGGTCAATCCTTGGTGGAAGGCCTAAAGCATCGCGGACCAGACGGATTTGGGGTGGAGGTGTTTGGTGGTGAGGGAGGTAATCGCATCGCCATGCTCATGCATCGACGGTTGTCGATTCTGGGATTGGGCGACCAAGGGAAGCAGCCCATGCAAAGTGCGGATGGTAGATATTGGATTTCCTTTAACGGGGAGATTTATAATTATTTGGAGCTGGCATCGGAATTTGGCTTAACGACTACGTCGGGCACGGATACAGAAGTTTTACTGCAGTTGTGGAGTTTGAAAGGGGTTGATGCCATTGCGCTTTTGGATGGTTTTTTCGCTTTTGCCATTTGGGATACGGAACGGAAGGAGTTAACCTTGGCCAGAGATAAAACGGGGGTAAAGCCTTTGTATTATTATTTGGAACGGGATGGCGACAACGCTAAAAATGTCGTGAAATCACTTTTGTTTGGCAGTGAAGATTTTGCGTTGAAGCAAGCGCTCGAATTGCAGGGGGTGACGGTTTCGCTCAGCGAAAAGGCCTTGAAATCGCATTTGGAAGAGGGTGCGTCGGATAGAAATATGCTGTTCAACGGAATTCAGGAGTTGGAAATGGGCTGTTATCTTACCTATTCATGTTTGAGTTTGGATTCGGCGCTGAATCCGATTTCAGATTGGGGTCGGTTGATTATTGAGCCCTGGCATACGGGGGATTATTTGAGATTGGATGACGGTGCGGGTTGGAAACAGCAGTTGGGATTGAACGAGGAGCCTAAGAATCATATCGAATTGTTGCGGTCGCAGTTGATGGAGGGGATGACGAAACGACTTCGCAGTGATGTTCCGATTGGATTTGCGGTGAGTGGCGGGATCGACAGTGCGGCTTTGGTGGGGATGGCGAGGGAAATCATGGGGAAAGAGGCGCATTTGCATGTGTTTTCGGTGGTTGCGCCGGGGATGGACGGCGATGAAAGCGAATATCAGAAATCGGTGGTGGAGCATGTGGGTGGAATTTGGCATACGGTGGATGTCCGCGAGTTAGATGGTGAATATTTAGAAAGGTATATTAAGGCCACGCATCGCATTCCGGTGGCTTGGAACAATTTGGCGCATTTTGCATTGTGTGAGGCGGTGAAGGCAGCGGGGGTAACGGTGTTGTTTAATGGTCAGGGCGCGGATGAATTGTTTGGTGGGTATCCTCATTATTACAAGGCAGCATTTTGGAATGAGAGTACTACGCTTTGGCCCATTAGGAAGAAGTGGCCTGTGGGTTTTGTGGCGGCGGGTAAGCAGTGGTTCAAAGCGGTTTTGGGTAGTTTGGCTGGACGTAAGTTTGAAACATGCGTGGATGTGCTGATGCGCAAGGATTATTATGGTGAAAGGCTAACGCAATTGTTGCGGTTTGAGGATAGGAATGGAATGGCGGCGGGCATTGAATCGAGGAATCCATTTGCCGACGATTATCGCATGGCGGATGCTTGGTTGAATGCTTGGGGCGATGATACTTGGGATTTGGGTGGTTCGTTGAGTTCTAAATTGGTGGATGGTTATTCCAAGGGATATTTGCGCAAAGCGATGGATGTGGGGTTGGTGCCTGCGAAGGTGTTGTGGCGGGTTGATAAAAAGGGGTTTTCGGTGCCAAAGAATGAATTAACGGTCCGGGAATTGGTTGTGTGGAAGGATTGGATTTTGTCGGACCGATTGGATGGTCTGGTGTCACGCGGTCGACGGCAGAAGGCGCTGGATTACGTGTCGGCAAATTGGGGGATAAATTTACTGGGGAAGGGCTCAAAACCGCGGGTCTTCAGTGGTGCTGATGTGAAATTGTTGGATGAGTTATTTCGATGGGCTGCAATGGGATGTTTTTTGGAAACTTTTCCATGTAAAATAGAAGGAGGCGGTGATGGGTGATGAGGATTTAAATGTCGGACGAAATGCTCTCGGAAAATTAGACCCAGCGAATAAGAATTCGGTTTTTAGCGATGGCGGTCCGGTGCGGACATTTGGCTGGCAGCTCGCCAAAGCGGTGATTGCGGCATTGGTGGTTGTGATTTATTCACGGGGTATGGGCGCTTTCGGTAGGGGTGCTCTTTCGATTTTGCTACTGTATTTACAGTTGACATTGATGGTGAGTGAGATGGTAGCCGGTGGGGCGTTGGCGAACTTGCTGACGAAATATCCATTACGACGCATATTGCCAACGGCGTGGTTCTTTTTGTTATTGGTTCTGTCAGTTGCCTATGTAATTGGGTGGTTTATATGGGTTATTCCGAATGCGGGTACTTATCCCATTTGTTTGGATCATCCCAAAGTGATTACGCTCAATTTGCTCTTTTTTCAGGGATTGTTTCTCGGGGGATTGAATATTCAGTATAATCTGTATCAAGCCCACGGCTGGGTGAATCAACGGAATCGCTTGCAGGTTTCAATGGAAGTGCTGAAATTGTTGGGACTCTTATTGTGCTTTGAGGCGATGTACGGTTTCATAATCCCGAAAAATGCGGCCATAGAACTCAGTGTAAGTAGGCACATAGCCGAGCGTTTGATGGATGGACAAACCTTGCACTATCTCCATGGATTTAATGAAATGGCTATTCTGTGGATTCTTGTGTACGCATCCGGCTTGGTTTGGGTGTACTCTTTGTGGCAGTCTCGGTCGTTGTTTATTGGCGGGTCGATATTTAAAGTCGCAACGATGCAATCCAATCATTCAAGTTCACAAGAAATGGGTCAATCCCGTCCCGGATCAAATAATGGGTCGTTTTGGAGTTCCATCCAACCACCCAAAGAAATGTTTCATAGCGGCGTATTGTCGCAGCTCGGACACATTTTTCTATTTCTTTTATATCGATTGCCTTTGTGGTGGATGGCGGCGCAATATGGAAATTCACAGGCGGGGTTATTGGCAAATGCCTTATTGATTGCCGATACCATTTGGATTTTTGGCAATTCTTACGGCACGATTCTACATTCAAGGATGTTGGTTTCCTCGGGATCATTATCGGGGGATCACAATAATGGCGATGTGTTAGCTCCTGCATCGCAGCAAAGAAAATTCCACAAGTTGCTTTCGAGATATGTCGTGATTTCCACATCGGGAACCCTGCTCGCAGTCCTAGTGGCGATGATAGTGCCAAATGCGCTTTATGTTTTCGTTTTTGGGGAGACGTTTTCGGGGCTAAAAGAAACCTTGTTTTTGATTTCGCCCGCCGTGATTTTTTTGGGAATCGCAGCACCGATCGGACATTATTTGCATGCCCAAAATCGTTTCAAAAAATTGATTGTTAGCTATGGTTGTGCCGTTTTGGTCCTGGTGGTTTTATGGTTCGGGGTGGATTGGTTTACATGGCAAACAATAAACGGAATCAACCGGTTTGATATGTTAAAGGCAGTTCAGGACACTGGCATACTTTCACCGGGTCTCTTTTTGAGAATAATCTCAACTTTCGGGAAATTCATGTCGGTCAATTTGGCCTTTTTTGTCCTGCTGTTTTTGAATTATCGACAGGTTAAGCACATTTTGAGATTTAGGGCTAACGTATTTATACTGTTGAGGTTCATACGGAGATATTTCGCCAAATAATAGGCACTTCTTGTATAGTATTTAACACAATCGCCATATGTGTTGAACAACCTCTAAAGATTACACTTATTTTTGCCCCACTTAACTAAAAAAAGTACATATATGTCAACCCCTAACAATGGTGGAACTCCAAGATACAATCCACTTGAGAGCATGCAGCGTCGCTTCGATGAGGCCAAAGAGAAATTAGGATTGGATGATCAATTTGCGAATGTCTTGCGCGTCCCTGATAAGGTGGTTGCGGCCAATATCCCAGTAACAATGGATGACGGTACAATTCGCGTTTTTGAAGCGTATCGCGTAGTTCACAGTGTGCATTTGGGTCCTTCTAAGGGTGGAATCCGTTACAGTATGGATGTTCACTTAGACGAGGTGAAGGCCTTGGCTGCTTGGATGACGTGGAAGTGTGCGGTGGTTAATGTGCCTTACGGAGGTGCGAAAGGGGGTATCAAGTGTGATCCTCGCAGTATGAGTAAGGGAGAATTGGAGCGTTTAACTCGCGGATACACATTGGCAATGCGCAATGTATTTGGTCCAGATAAGGATATTCCAGCGCCTGATATGGGTACTAGTGCTCAAGAAATGGCTTGGATCGTAGATGAATTTAGTAAAATTACCGGACATAATTCTTACGCTGTAGTTACTGGAAAGCCTTTGGTTTTGGGTGGTAGCTTAGGTCGTGTAGAAGCAACAGGTAGAGGCGTAATGGTGAGCACACGCAGTGCGATGGCCAAATTGGGATTGAACCCAACCAACACCACTTGTGTAGTGCAAGGATTTGGTAATGTAGGAAGTATCTCGGCCAAGTTGATCGCCCAGTTGGGTGTGAAAATCGTTGCGATTTCTGATGTTACTGGTGGGTATTACAACCCAGAAGGAATTGACGTTGCGGAAGCGATTGCGTATGTTGCGAACAGTGCATCGCGCAGTTTGGAAGGTTACAAAGGCGGAAGCCAAGTGACGAACGGTGAATTGTTAGAATTGCCTTGCGATATTTTGGTTCCTGCCGCCATGGAAGATCAAATCACGCCAGAAAATGCAGGTCGTATCAAAGCGAAAATGATCGTAGAAGGTGCAAATGGACCGACAACTGCTGAGGCGGATTCGATTTTGAACGACAAAGGAATTTTGGTAGTTCCAGATATTTTGGCCACTGCCGGCGGTGTAACTGTATCGTATTTTGAGTGGGTACAGAATCGTTTGGGATACTATTGGACAGAAGAGCGTGTAAACCGTCGTGCCGA
>CANHXF010000165.1 GCA_947464515.1 Flavobacteriales bacterium | reverse complement strand
GCCAACTTTGCCGCCATGGGCTTCAATCATTACTTTGATTTCATCGCGACTGTGTTTGGCAAATACCCCGGAAATTACCATTGTTTTGCCTTTAAGATTACTTCCTAGACTCACTTTTTCGGCGGCCGTTAACTGCAATCCCGCGGCTTTCATGCGTTCGATTCCTTCTCGGTGATTGGGTTCGGCAAAATACTGAACCACGGATTCTGCGATGCGTTCCCCGATTTCATCTACAGTAATGAGTGTTTCTTCTGGGGCCGACATTAAATTATCGATGTTGCCCATCGCCGATGCCAATTTTTTCGCCACCGTTTCACCCACATAGCGAATGCCCAAGCCAAACAAGACGCGTTCGAAGGGTTGTGATTTGCTTTGCTCAATGCCTTCAATGAGGTTGTTGGCGGTTTTTTCACCCACACGATCCAAGGCCAATATCTGTTCAAAAGTTAAATCGTATAAGTCGGCCAGGTCTCTCACCAAACCCGCGTTATACAAGGTTTCGGCCATCTCACTGCCAATGCTTTGAATGTCCATCGCTTTACGGCCTACGAAATGTTCGATTTTTCCGATGGCTTGGGGCGGACATTCGTCGACGTTTGGACAGTAATGGTGTGCTTCTCCTTCTTTTCGAACCAGTTCAGTGTTACATTCTGGGCAATGGGTGATATAGATGTGGGGTTGGGATTGTTCTGATCGGCGCGAAAAATCGACCCCTACAATTTTGGGTATGATTTCGCCCCCTTTTTCTACAAAAATCGCATCGCCCACACGTACATCAAGTCGTTCGATTTCATTGGCATTGTGCAGACTGGCCCTTTTTACGGTGGTTCCAAGTAGTTGAACGGGTTGAAGTTCGGCAACGGGGGTGATGGCTCCGGTGCGTCCTACCTGATATGTAATTCCCAAAAGGGTGGAGCTGGCGGTTTCGGTTTGAAATTTATAGGCGATGGCCCAGCGAGGCACTTTTGCGGTGAAGCCCAATTCTTCTTGGTATCGAAAAGAATTCACTTTGATCACCACGCCGTCGGTATCGTAACCCAAATCATGTCGGGCCTCATCCCAATGCTTCAAATAGCTAAAAACCTCTTCTATATTTCGGCAGTTTTTGCTGTTTTCTGCCGTTTTTATTCCCCATTGATGCGCATTTTGAAGCGAATCGCTGTGGGTTTGGAAAGGATTGGTATCGGACAGGAAATGGTATAGGGTAATGTCGAGCGGACGCTTAGCGACTTCGTTCGGGTCTTTGATTTTGAGAGATCCAGAGGCAACGTTTCTGGGGTTGGCGTATTCGGCTTCGCCTTGACTTCTGCGGAGGGCATTGAGTTTTTCGAATCCTTTTCGATGCATGAAGATTTCACCTCGGATTTCGAATGATTTGGGGAAATTGCCATGCAGTTGCTGTTTTACGCTCCTGATGGTTTTAACATTTTCAGTTACATCGTCGCCTTGAAAGCCATCGCCTCGCGTGACGGCCTGTACCAATTGACCTTCTTCGTAAAAGAGCGAAATGGCTAGCCCATCGATTTTGAGTTCGCAGACGTATTCAACGCTGTCGAGTCCGAGTGATTTCTTTACGCGCTCATCAAATTCTCTGAGTTCTTCTTCGGAATAGGTGTTTCCGAGCGACATCATGCGGCGTTTGTGAGGGACGGTTTTGAAATCTTCGATGAGTCCACCACCTACGATGCGTGTTGGGCTGTCGGCTAGGGCAAGGGTTGGATTTTCTTTTTCGAGCGCTTCAAGTTCTTTGAGTTTTAAATCAAATTGCTGGTCTGAAATCACCGGCTCTGCCAATACATAGTACCGGTAATTGTGGTCTTTGAGTTCGGCGGTGAGCGCTTGGATTTTGGCTTGGATTTCGTGGATTTGCATGAATTGAAACGCAACGACCAAATTACGATGGGTTGAGGCGTGCAGCCCAATGAATTGGGCAAGAGTTATTCACAATTTAATGAATATTTTGGGTGAAATTTTTTGCTCCCACGGATTTGTGGTTACTTGCGGCATCAATTAAAAATTATGTCGACTTTGGCCATTTCCCCCAATCACGTTGTAGGCATTGCTTACACTCTTACTGTTGCCGATGGCGAAGTCGTTGACTTTGCTGATGTAGCTACACCTTTGTTGTTTATTCATGGCATTGGCCAGACGATTGAAGCATTTGATGATAAATTGAATGGCTTGAAAGTGGGCGATACTTTTGATTTCGGATTGGACGCTGCCAATGGGTATGGTGAACTTGATCCTAAGTTGGTGGTTGATTTGCCAAAATCGATTTTTGAAGGGGAGGATATTCCTGAGGATGTTTTGGAGATTGATGCTGTGTTGCCATTGCAAGATTCAGAAGGCAATCCTTTGGACGGTCGTGTTGTTGAAATCGGTGAGGATTTTGTTAAGGTGGATTTGAATCATCCTTTGGCGGGTGAGGATTTGCATTTTAAGGGTGAAATTCTTTCGGTTCGCGAAGCCACTGAAGAAGAGTTGGAGCACGGCCATGTTCATGGCGAAGGCGGTCATCACCACTAATCGTTTGCCCTAGGGCTTTCATTTATTTTGTTTCTTCTGCATAGCGCGGATCGGTTTGGTATGGGATTTTTTTCATCCGACTTACTTCGATATTGTAAACGCCAAAGTCTTCGGTGATTTGGCCCCAGAGTCTGTAGATGCCTCTTCCGTGGAAGGGATATGCTTGCACGGTGGGCGGGAAGTGTATGCTATCAAAATAATTTCCTTCTGCATCTAGCCAAGTGCCAAAATTCATCTCTTTGCCGCCTACGGTTCTGGTGGGTTTTACGGTGACGAGGTAGCCTTCCATAATTACGAATTTCTTTAACATATTGGTGAAGTGTTTTCCCCGGATTTTGGATAGGTGGGGCAGGGTTTCATCGTGCGGAAAGGGCGCGCCTTGCATCAAATGGAAAGGGTTGCAGAGAGAGAATCCCAGAAGATTCCGTTCGTCGTGCGCAATTTCTAGCCAAGAATCTTCCAAGCTAGGCAGTTGATATTCTTTGGGTGCTTCTAGGAAAAGTTTTTGGGTTTGGGCGACGGGTTTTTTGTTGTTTCCGTAGAGGGCGTGGGCTTCCCACATAAGGGCTTTTCTGCTTTTTCCCCAGCATCTACAGGCGCCAATTTGGATGAGGATTTTGAGTTGTTCTAGGCCGGGTTCAACGCGTTGTTTGAATTCGCTGAGGTTGGTAAATGGGCCATCGTCGTTGCGGGCTTGCAAAAGGCGTTGTATGCAACTCTGCTCCATGCTGTCGATGAGGCCAAGTCCTAGCCAAAGCGTTTTTTCTTGGATTCGGGTGAGGGCTTCGCTGTGATTGATGCATGGCGCTTGGATGTTGGCCCCACTTTTTCTTGCCGCATGTACGTAGAACTCTGTTCGGTAGAAGCCTCCAAAGTTGTTGATTACGGCGGTATAGAATTCCAAGGGGTAGTAGGCTTTGAGGTAGAGGCTTTGGTAACTTTCTACGGCGTAACTGGCGCTATGTCCTTTGGCGAAGCTATAGCCGGCGAAACTTTCGATTTGATGCCATACTTCGGCGATGAGCTCGGGTTTATGTCCTTTTTGTGCGGCCGATTCAAAGAATTTATCTTGCACTTTTTGAAACTCTTCTCTGCTGCGGAATTTTCCGCTCATGCCACGACGTAGGACGTCGCTTTCGCCCAATCCTAGGCCGGCGAAGTGGTGGGCGACTTTAATCACGTCTTCTTGGTAGACCATGATACCATAGGTTTCGGGCATCAGGTCCCAAAGGACAGGGTGGGCGTCTTTCCGTTTTTCGGGCTGTATATGTCGTTCAATGAACGTGCGCATCATCCCGCTCCGGGCTACGCCCGGGCGGATGACGCTGCTGGCAGCGACCAATGTTAGGTAGTCGTTGCATTTGAGTTTTCTCAGTAGCTGTCGCATCGCCGGACTTTCAACGTAAAAGCACCCCGTGGTATGTCCGCTTTCGATCAATCTCCGAATGATGGGATCGTCCTTAAACGCTTGAATTTGGTGAATGTCGATGTCGATTCCGCGGTTTTCTTTTACGTAGATAATGGCATCTTTGATGTGTCCAAGTCCGCGTTGGGAGAGGATGTCGAACTTGGCGATGCCGAGGTCTTCGGCTTCGAGCATGCTAAACTGTACCACGGGAAATCCTTTGGGTGGCAGGAAGGTGGCGCTATAGTGGTGGATGTGTTTTTCGGGGATGAGGATGCCGCCCACGTGGATGCTGAGGTGGTTGGGGAGGTTGTGGATGCGGTGGGCGTGTTTGAGCAGGGTTGCGTTTTTTTCGGTGGAGTGTTTGTTGAGTAGCGCATCGATTTCGGCTTTTGGGAGGCCAAATACTTTGCCGAGTTCTCGGATAACGGCATTGCTTTGAAAGGTGCTATAGGTGGCCAGGAGTGCAGCGCCATGGTCCTTGTATTTGTTGAGGATGTAGGCGGTAACGTAATCTCTGTCTTGCCATGAAAAGTCGAGGTCGAAGTCGGGCGGACTGCTCCGATGCGGGTTGATAAATCGCTCAAAGTAGAGGTCGAGGTGTATTGGATCCACATCCGTAATTCTAAGGCAGTAGGCAACCACGGAGTTAGCGCCGGAGCCGCGGCCGACGTAGAAGTAGTTGTTCTCTCTGGCGAATCTGCAGATGTCCCAATTGATAAGGAAGTAGGGGGTAAATCCGAGTTCGTAGATCATTTGCATTTCCTTTTCCAATCGTTGTGTGGTTTGGAAGGTATAGTTAGGGTATCGGTAGTGGAGGCCTTGGGTGGCAAGTTCTCTCAGCATTCGGAAGTCTTGGTTGAGGTTTACGGAGAAGGTTTTTTTATTTTGAGGGGTATTCCATTGTAGGTCCCAGGCGCAGCCTTCGCAGAAGGCCTGCGCCTGGGAG
>CANHXF010000164.1 GCA_947464515.1 Flavobacteriales bacterium | reverse complement strand
TTTCATTCCAGGGATTTAAGATTGCGCCATTTATTTGTTACGATTTGCGATTTCCGGCTTGGATAAGAAAAACGGTGCTGAAGGATAAATTAGATTGTCCGGATGTTTTGTTGTTCGTGGCAAATTGGCCTAGCGCCAGGATTTCTGCATGGGACGTATTATTAAAAGCGAGGGCCATCGAAAATCAAGCGTTTGTGATAGGCGTAAATCGGGTAGGGAACGACGAAAAGGGGATCGCTCACAATGGGCACACACAAGCCATCAAATATGACGGTGATTTTCTTTTAGAGCCACATCAAAGAGAGGCAATTGCTCATATCGTATTAGAAAAATCACCCTTGGTGCAGTTCAGAGAAAGGTTTCCTTTCTTGAGCGATGCGGATGGATTCTGACAATAACATTACCTAGGACATAATATATGTCAGTATATTTGCATTCGTGAAATTTAAATTCAATCGCTTGCCTGGTCTTACACGTAATCTTGTCGTGGCCATGCTTTTCTTAGCGATGTTCACGAGTTTAACGAGTTACACATTTTTTGAGCAGTCGCATTGTACTAGTATAGAGTGCGAATTGGATGTTGATCTGAATGAGGTTGATAATACCAAATTTGATGCTGATCACGATTGTAGTTTAGATTTCGTTTCAGTGGAGTGGTTTCAGTTTTCTGCTCTTAAATCAGTTGCAACACAAATACAAAATCAAGAACATCTTGTTCATTCTT
The DNA here is from genome assembly GCA_947464515.1 of Flavobacteriales bacterium. Classification (GTDB taxonomy): domain Bacteria; phylum Bacteroidota; class Bacteroidia; order NS11-12g; family UBA955; genus UBA955. The sequence continues at coordinate 4,186 of CANHXF010000164.1, read as the reverse complement.
TCCCTATGGTAAAACGCTATCTGGCGTTCCATAGTCTGAAAGTTTTTTGTTGATGAAATTTTGCCCCAACTTTCTTCATTGAGAGTTTCTGCAATTGCGGATTAGCCTTTAATTGAAGGCTTTGTCTAACATCAACAAAAAATCAAAAGTGAAAAAAAATAAGATAATTTTATGGGTATTGAGCCTTGTTTACATAGGGAATGTTTGGGCTGCTGATCCGGTTCCACAACCGCTTCGTATTCCATTGTCGAAAGATGAAAAACAATACCTTCAGTTTACCTTCTTAAATCAGGTTTGGCTGAGGGGTAATGAAAGTAACGCGGGAACTACCGTTGTGGGAGATTTGCAAAAGAATACAGTAGATTTAGGTTTGCGTAGAACTCGTTTCCAACTTTTTGGAGAAATCGCACCCAATACATTCGTCTATTTCCAATTCGGTCAGAACAATATTAATAGGGTTGTGGCTATGAATGGAAATCGAAAAAACACATTCTTTATACACGACGCGCTTTGTGAATATCGCATCGGAAAATCGCAACAGAAAATCGGTGGAGGTCTCACCATTGCCAATGGTTTGAGCAGATTTTCTCAACCTGGTATTTCTACGATTGTTGGGTTAGATGTCCCGGTTTTTGCGCAAGCCACGGTGGATCAAACGGATCAGTTCAGTAGAAAACTGAGTGTGTATTCCAGAGGTCAAGTGGGAAAGGTTGATTATAGATTTGTGTTTTCAGACCCATTCCCAGTTCAATCCAATGGCGCGGCACAACCAATTCTAGGCGACAATGCTTCTTTTGCACTGAAAGGTCATCATTGGCAGTATCAGGGGATGTTTTCGTATCAATTTTTTGAACACGAGCAGAATCAAACACCTTACATGCCGGGGAACTATTTGGGTAGTAAAAAGGTTTTTAACATATCGGTTGGAGGAATTTATCAGAAGGGGGCGACCTGGAATACGGTAAGTAACGGTGCAACGGGCAAAAAGGATACTGTTTTTAACAATATGATTTTGTTGTGCGCTGAATCGTTTTTGGATATGCCCATGAATAAGGAAAAGGGAACGGCAATTCATGCGTATTTGGGTTATTTCTCTACCAATTATGGTCATAATTATGTTCGATACAATGGCATTATGAATCCAGCGACAGGAACTGCAGCGGCTGGATTGGCAACGGACGCAGGCGGTCAATATGGTAACGCGATCCCGATGTTTGGAACAGGGACTGTGATTCATGGTCAATTTGCCTGCGTGCTTCCAAAGGATCTGTTGGGAAAAGATGGCGTTTCAGGAAAGTTGCAATTGTATACTTCGGCTACGTCATCTCGATACGAAAGATTTAAAAATCAATCTCTGACCAATGCAAGTGTTGGTGTGAACTGGCTGATGCCTGGCAATCGTTCAAAGATTACATTGGATGTCACGAATAGAGCTGCCGTGGCTTTGACAACCTTAGGGAATTTCACAACGGAAAGAAAAAATACAATTACAGTTCAATATCAAATTAATATTTAATAAAAATCGAATTATGAAAAACACACATCAACTACCCAAAGACGGGATACAAGGATTAAAAGATAATTTCTCAAGTGACGCATTGTCGGGCTTTTTGGTTTTCCTATTGGCACTGCCATTGAGTTTAGGCATCGCAAAAGCGAGTGACTTTCCTCCAATCATGGGTTTAATGACGGCAATGATTGGAGGGATAGTGGTTTCGTTCTTTTCAGGTTCACAACTTACAATTAAAGGACCGGCAGCGGGTTTGATCGTAATTGTGGCCGGAAGTGTGGCAGAATTTGGCAGGGGTGATTCCACCTTAGGTTGGCATTTGGCCTTAGGGGCTTTGATGGTTGCCGGCGTCGTTCAAATATTATTTGGATTGATGAAAATGGGTTCCTTGGTAGATTTTTTCCCACTAAGCGCGGTGCATGGAATGCTGGCTGCCATTGGCATAATTATCATGTCGAAACAAATCCATATACTCTTTGGTATTAGCCCAGTCAATGAATTGGGAAAGCCATTGGTGGAACCACTAGACTTGCTTGCAAAAATCCCAGAAACTTTAATGCATATTAAACCAGATGTGGCTGTTATTGGTCTTCTTAGTTTATTGATTGTTTTTTTATGGCCGAGAATCAAACATCCCGTTTTGAGGAAAATCCCCGCACCAGTTGTCATCCTTACTATTACAATTCCTTTGGCCCAATACCTAAAAATTGATGGCAAACAGTTGATTCATTTTGATCAAGACTTCATTCATACTATTGCTTGGAACGAGCGTTTTGATGGTTTTGCCCAAACTGGAATTTTTGTTAAATACGTTTTGATGTTTGCGTTGGTTGGAAGTCTTGAGAGTTTACTTACCGTTAAGGCTACGGATATGTTAGATCCTTTTAAAAGAAAGAGCAATGCAAATAAGGACTTAATGGCAGTTGGGTTTGGTAATACAATTAGTGCACTTGTAGGCGGATTGCCTATGATATCTGAGGTCGCTCGGAGCAGTGCAAACGTTGCCAACGGTGCCAAAACGCGATGGTCGAATTTTTATCATGGGGTATTCATCTTGATTTTTTTATTCTTGGACCTACAATTCAGTGATTTGATTCCTTTTGCGGCGTTGGCGGCGATGCTTATTGGCGTGGGTTATAAGTTGGCTAGTCCCAAGGAATTTGGAAGAATGGCTAAAATAGGACCCGAGCAATTGGTTGTTTTTTGTGTGACAATTGTTTTTACCTTGTCAACCGACTTGTTGATTGGAATGGGCGCGGGTATTGTCGCCAAATTGATCACCCAGCACATTTTGGGTGTTCCATTGAAATCTACTTTTAAGGCGCATTTAAAATTGACATCGAACAAAATCACAGTGTTTGGGGCGGCAGTGTTTTCTAATTGGTTAGGTATTAAAAAGCACATCGAGAAATTGGATAAAACGCAAAAAATGACTTTGGATTTATCGAATTGTAATTTAGTGGATCATACCGTAATGGATAATCTTCTCCATGCCCAGGCTGATTTCGAAAATCAAGGTGGCGAACTAATTTTACTTGGTTTGAAAGAATTGCATCCAACGTCAAAGTCGAACCATGAACTTTCAACGCGTAAAAAAGACAAATCAGAGCGTTTAGATCATATTGGCAACCCCAAATAATGACTTTGTTGATATGAAAACATCAATAGATCATGTTCTGCATGAGCTGAAACACTATTTGCCTGCACAGGCACCGTTGAAGGATTTTATCCATCATAATACGTTGCATGGATTTCAATCGAACGCATTTTTTGAAGGGATAGCAAAAGCATCGGCCATTTTTGGTTATAAGACGTTATTGCCACTGTCTGATTACCGGGCACGGTTTATTAAGGGCGACATTAGCATCGATACGCTAAAAGAAGTTGTTGTGAAGCAAAAGCCCAATGAAAACATCGATAAATGGATTCATTTGATGTTGTATTCCGATATTTCGGAGGAACTGGATGAGCGCATCGGGAAGTTGAGAAGGGAATGGGTAAAACATACTGGAATTGATATTGATTCCATGGTTCATCCCATCTTGTTTCGAATCCTTTGCAGTTACTTAGATCAAGGGATTTCTACTTGGAGATTTCCCGAGAAGAATATTGGATTTTTGGATGCCATGCGCTCGATTGAATCAACAACGCATAGTAGCTTTTTTGCGACATCGGAGGCGAGGAATTTATTGATTTCCGGTGATTGCAGTATCCATTCTTTGTTGCAACGCATCGTTGGAGATGATTCATTTACGGAGCAATATCTTTTTGATCAGCAATTTGCACATCAGGGTTGGTCGGGTATAGTGGTGAGCGTTGAATTGCAGCCAGAGAGTTTATTGGATGGTCGACAAATTTCCTTGGAGGACTTGATCGTTTTTGAACTGCTGTTGGAATTTGACATCATGGTTATGAAAAAGGGCCCCAATTTCTCACCGTTGAGCACATTTTTATTGCCAGACGCCATAGATCTTTTTGCTCCTGTCTTGCCGACTCCGGCATCTGAGATCGCGAGATTGTGGCAGTTAGCCATGGAAAAGTCTTTCTATGATCAGGTGTTAAAGGGATTGTCTGAAAATATCAAATTGTCAAAACAAGGAAGTGAAAAGAGTTTCCAGGCGGTTTTTTGTATCGACGATAGAGAGTGCAGTATCAGGCGGCATTTGGAGGTTTTGG
>CANHXF010000163.1 GCA_947464515.1 Flavobacteriales bacterium | reverse complement strand
CAGGTAGAATATTAAAAGAGGCCGTTGTTTTACCCGCGCCATTGCAGCCACCGATAATATATAGCTTCTTATTCTGCATGCTCAAAGATAGCAAACTTTGATATCATAGTAAACAGATACCGCAAATCAACAACTAGCGCAGTTGAAATGGAATAATCGGACAAGGCGATCCCTGTTCGTCGGACTCACATTAACCATACTAAAGGACGGAAATACATAAGACCCTTTTGGGATTCGAAACCTGGGACCCATTGATTCGAAACCTGGGACCTAATAAAACGGTGGACATGATCAATTCCGAGCAAATGCAGGGGAAATCTGCCCAAAATCAGTATACCCTTGAGAGAGTCTAGATCCATTTTGTAAAATTTATTTTACATTTAGTCAAATATATTTTACATTTGTTGTCTAATTACTCAAAACCATGAACAACCATCTCTTATCAACTCGTTGGCTAATCCCCTCTGGCATCGTCTTTTACACATCTACCATCATTGGCATCCTATTGATGACATCCATAATTACTTTGGATACCGTTATTTTAGAGGTATCAATTCCCAATCTATTTAAACTTGATGACCCTCTGGTGGGGCATAATCAGACATGGATAAAAAACAATTGGATGGACGAAATCCTCGGTTTCCTGCTTTCTTTTTCGGGTTTGATCCATGGATTCTCTGCTGAATCAGATGAAGACGAATATGCCAATTTCCTGCGATTCCAAGCACTCAAATGGTCATTGGTCATAAATTACAGCCTGCTGACATTGATATCAGTTTTCGTATATGGTCTCGCATATTGGCAAGTGATTTTAATTTCGATGTATAGTGTGTTAGTTACCTTTGTCGTTTGGTTTAGAATTTCTATCATCCGTCATCGACGTTAATGAAAAACAACATCCGAGTTAACCGCGCGACCAACAAAATCTCGCAAGACGACCTAGCCAAATTGGTAGGCGTTTCCCGGCAAACTATCAACGCCATCGAAAATAATAAGTATTATCCTTCCCTAGAATTGGGCTTAAAACTATCGAAAATTCTGAAATGTTCTGTGAATGAGCTATTTAGTTTGGACGATGAATAACCGCATTAAACAATATTCAAGGTAAGCCATCGTTATTCAAAGACTAAAAACGTAGAATGAACAAACCACTTTCAATCAAAACATTAGCGCATCACATGAAAAAGTTCGCAAGCATCTTGTTTTTATTCAGTACTCTGAATTTATTTGGACAAACTCCTGCCCCATTGGCAATCAATCCATCAAAAAAATACACCCTTCAAATCGATGCTGGCGTGAATTATTTTCGTTATTCTTATTATGGAGGGGGTGGAAATCGGGAAATTACGACATCCCATTATGAGGCAATTACATTAGACAGAGAATTAAATCCAACTTTTTCAGTTTCGTTGGGCTTACGAAACACAAACTATGGATATAAAAGACATATCAACGAATTTGATGCCGCCGTTGGAAAATGGAATACAAATATTGCTCAACAATGGAATTATTGGACAATTCAAACACCGGTACAAATTAAAGTAAAGCCATTTCAATCGAAGAAATTCTCCTTGAATGCGGGTGGATACCTGGGATTCAATTACTACAACTCGGAGTCAACCTCGTCATCAATATTTAAAATACAGCACGATAATGAGAAGAACGCATTAGACATCGGCATGAATGTAGGCATTGACTACAATTGGTTCAAAAAGGGAGATTTCACACTAGGTAATTCTGTGTCATATTACAGGGGTTTTGCTTATTTGTCTCATTACTCATTAGAAAGATCACAAGGATTAACGATTGGCTGTACCGCAAAATGGGGATTCTAGTGATATATAAAAAAACTTTATAGGCGCACCTTAAATTCGCCTCTACACTAGACGCCCTTTTTATTCCGACAGCGAAAGGCTTTAATGCTAAAATCCGTGAAATCAAAACTCAATCACATACCCAAAATAATCGCTGCCCTGTTGTTTTTATTTTCCCCAGCAACCGAGGGCCGCGCGCAGAATTTTGGATTAAAAATCATTCAAGTGGCAGATTCTTCGTCCATCACCCAAGATTTGCAACGATTTGATTCATTGTGGTATGACTGCATGCATGGATATGGCAAGAGTGATGTATCGAGCCTTTTTGCTGACCATTTACGAGGCATATCGAAAACCAACCCCATCACCCTATTGAATTTCATTTCAGGTATCGACATGCCCTTTAGCGATGTTTTTGGTTTCAAACTAATCCACCAGCAAGCATACGGTGATTCAGTAAACATGTATCAGTTGGATATGGGATGGATGCAATTGGCTGCGCTTTATCATCGCCAAGAGAAAAAACTCATGCGATTTGAATCTTTAAATATTTTCAAGTTGATTCCAAACACCTACCAGAACCTCACTGTATACACATCAACACAAATCCCTAAGAAGGAACTCGCAAAGGCATACAACCAAGTAATTTCTTCCATGAAAGAACTTGGAATCGATATAGACTCATTCAAGTCAAAACCATTGATCATCTATTCTGGCGCAACATTAAAAGATGCATATGGCTATGTTGGAGGACTAGAGTACGTGAATTTTTTCAATCCGGGTGCACTGCATGGTGGTATGGGCGACCCTTTTAACCGAGTGATTTTATCGGGCATTCCAAAACCAGTTCATGTGCATGAGGTATTGCACTTTGCAATCACTTTTCCTTGCAACCAGTTTATTGGTGAAGGTTTAGCTAGTTACTACGGAGGAATTGGCGCGACACCCTACGCTGAAAACAAAGATGTGGTTTTGAAAATGTTAAAAAACAAAGGGGCTAGTACTTTCTCCTCGGCGATGATGTTGTGGCGGACAGAGCCGCAGTTCAACTCATTACGCGCAAACTACGTAATGGCCGCAATAATTTTGGAAAGAGTAAAATCCGATTTCAACTTGGATACTTACCGAAATTTTGTAAGGCATTGCAGAACAGATGAGGAAATGGTCAATTCTTTAAAAGCTTTGTATCAACTTCAATCAGAAGAAGAGGTATTTTTAAATTTCTTCCTAAAATAGCATAGCCTAATCCCTCTATTTCGTAAATTAATAAAACTAGTAATAACACAAACCCATGGAAAGCACCTCAATCAGCTGGACCTTGTTAATTTGGACCATTTCCGTACCAATTTTATTGATTTACATTATCTACAGAGTATACAAATGGTTCAAAAAGAAATGACAAACACGCCTTCCTTCAAAGTTTTTGGAAAAAACATCAAAACCCTTTGCTGCGCCTTGATCGCATTGATTACCACATTGTCCGCAGCAGCACAAGCATCGTCCAAAAAGGAACCAAAATTCCCATCCCCTGCTTTTGGAAAAGTTGCGCAATGGGAAAATGCATTGTCCCTAGCCAAACAACAAAACAAATGGGTCATGATCGATTGCTACACCGATTGGTGTGGATGGTGTAAAGTGATGGATCGAAATAACTTTTCAGACACCCAAGTACAGCGAAAAATGAATGGATTTCTCAACAGCTATTCGCTGGAAATGGAAAAAGACTCCATCGGAAAATTGTTGCGATTCCACTACGGCGTGAACGGCTTCCCCACTTTTTTGATTTTCAACGGCGACGGGAATTTTATAGGTAGTTATTCTGGATACTCAGAAAAATCCTATTGGATGCACTACTTAGACTCCATGCAAACCCTCAAGGAATCTACAGCCAACATTGGCAAATATTCTCGCCCAGGCGTTCCTTCCCTCAATGCCAATAATATCCCATCTTGGTTTCGCGGATTCATTTTCAATCGAAATTATTCCATTCTCGAAGACACCACACCTCAAGGCTTTGTGCAGCGATTTAAAGCCACCACCGACCCATTCCAACAGTTCGCTCTATACAGCTTGGCCTCATACCATTGCGATCATGAACTCGTTCAACGGTGGATTAATAACGAAGCGATGTACGATTCTTTATTTGGAAAAGACTGGTCGAGGAATACCGCATACAAAGTCCTGAGCAATCAAGTGAGCAAAGCCATCAATTCCTTGAACGAGACACAATTTCTTTGGGCGATGGGTGAATTGTTGAAACGGTCTGATCATCCAGAATGGGACAAACCCAATCGGTACATGGAATGGTACAAGAAACGCGGCGAGTGGGGCAACTATGTGGCTACGTTCGATGAAATTGCAAAGAATAGCAGCCCAGTAGACTTAAATAACACCGCATGGGAACTCTTTCAATCTTGCAACGAAACGGCAATTTTGTCAAAAGCCGTTGAATATTCCACAATGAGCATCAATAAAAAACCTGAATGGAACTATTACGATACCCGTGCAAACCTTTTATACAAACTGGGTCGATTGAATGAGGCGCAAATCGATGCCAACACAGCCATCAAATTGGGAAAAGTTGCAGGCGCGAACACCGCTGAAACCCAAGCATTGTTGTCAAAAATCAAGCTGGCCAATCAGAAAAAATAACCCAATTTTTCAAAGTAATAAACTCCGTCGTAAAATCAATACCCCGCAACCGAACAATCCGCTTAAAAACGTGATCATTTTGGTTCTTTGGTGATTTTCAAAACCTGATCCATCATATACACAAATACCCTTCCATCACAGTGGGCTTTATCTTAACTTGTTCATTGCGTATATGTTTGACGATTTTCTACGTTAGTGAATTAATTCAAAACAATAATTTTCTGGGTGCTGATGCTATTTGCAAGCTGTGCTCTTACCAAATAATTGCCGGCGGGAAGGTTTTCCAAGTCCAATACGGTTTTTGACGCATTGGGCGATTGCTCGTATAATACTTGACCTTGCATCGTCATTACAACAATTGATTGGATGGGTTGTGTCGCATCAACATGCAACACCCCGTGAGCCAACGGATTGGGATAGCAACGAGGAAGAGTGGTTTCGATATCCTGGTTCCT
>CANHXF010000162.1 GCA_947464515.1 Flavobacteriales bacterium | reverse complement strand
GCGATGCAGTACCCGCCACGGGCGATTTGACCTAGGACTTCGCTGCGTTTGAGGATGACGGCATTTTTTTCGATCAGCCAAAGCCATTGAGGGTGATCTTTCGGAATGGCTGGGGTAAGCACGAAAAGCGTTTTCTCTATGTCGTTTTGCACCACCAAAGGCAACGCGTTGATTTGATCGTTATAATCGATGACAGCTCCTTCCGCTTGCAAGGCGTTCGTTAAGGGCGTCGGCGTTTTGTCGTACCCCATCACTGGCAACCCGATCTGCAAGAAATACCTAGCAATAGCGCTCATTCCAATGCCGCCAATGCCCAAGAAATAGGCTTGATTGTAATCGCGTATGTGTTTTTCCGGGGTCATTTAATTTGCGTTTTCAATTAAACTTGCGATGCGATTTGCTATGGTTTCGGTGGCCTGCGGCTTGGCGATTTGTTCCAGTTTTTCTTGCATTTCCGACATTTTTTTCGTATCTTTTATCAGTTCGATGCAAGCGTTTACTAGGGTTTGCGGCGCGTCTTTGTCGGTGATCAGCATGGCTGCATTCAATTCGCTCAGCACCTGCGCATTCTTCGTTTGATGATCGTCGGTTACATTCGGCGAGGGCACCAAAATAGAAGGTTTTCCCACCACTGCGATTTCGGAGATGCTGATGGCTCCTGCGCGGGAAACGACCAGGTCTGCCCCCTGATACGCATCGTCCATATCGTAAATGAAAGGCGCATGAAAAATCCTCGGAGCGTTGGGACTTAGGAATAGCGCGGGATTGCTTTCTATGATTTGGTGAATTTTCTCGGCATGGGATTTTGCGAAGGGGAGGCCCATTTGCCAGATGATTTGAATATTTGCTTCGGCCAGTTGAACGAGGTTGTTAAAGATCGTTTGGTTGATGGTTCTGGCGCCAAGGCTTCCGCCGGTGATAAATAGCACGGGAAGGTTGGGTTGAAGTCCAAATTTTTGTCGACATGCAGCATTTTCGGAATTCAATTCATTCGCGGAATTCAATTTCTTGCCAAGATCGATGATGTTCTGTCTCACTGGATTTCCCGTAAACTCCCAATTGCCAGCGGGGAAGAACTTTTCCATGCTTGGGAATCCGGTGCAAATGAGTGCGGCACGACTTGCCACGAGGCGGTTCGTTAATCCAGCGAATCCATTTTGCTCCTGAAGGATTGTGGTAATTCCCATTCTTGAGGCCATGAAACAAACGGGAAGGCTTGCGTATCCGCCCGTGCCAATGACGGCTGTGGGTTTGAATTCTCGCAATATTTTGCTTGCTTTCCAGAAGCTCTGAATGGTTTTCAGCAATACGATAATATTTCTTGGCGAAGCGGAGCGTTTGAGTCCTTCGATGGGCAGGCCGATGATTTCGAAGCCTTCTTTGGGGACTTTCTCCATTTCCATTTTGCCGATGGCACCCACGAAGAGGAATTGGGCTCCGGGGAATTTGATTTTTAGTGCATTGGCGATGGCAACCGCGGGAAAAATATGCCCGCCTGTTCCTCCACCACTCAAAATAAATTTGGGCGAGTTTTGGACTGGGGTAGTATTTTTAGTTGGGTTCGACATGCCAATGTTGTTTTATACCCCTGCGGTGAGGGTTTCTTCTTGTTGTTGTTTTTCTTCTTGTACGTATTTGGAAATCCCGAGGATGATTCCAAAGCCGATGCTATTCATGAATAGGCTGGTACCACCCATACTTACGAGGGGAATGGTGAGGCCGGTTACGGGGAGCATACCTACGGCAACGCCCATATTGACGAAGGCTTGTAGGCTCATGGAGAGTCCTAATCCCATGGCGACGAGCGCGCCGAAGGCGCGCGGGCTTTCGACGACAATTTTGAGACATCGGAAGACTAGTATCAAAAAGCATCCTGCGACAATCAGGCCGCCAACGAGTCCGTATTCTTCAATGATAATCGCAAAAATGAAATCAGAATAGGGGTGGGGAAGGTAGTTTCGTTGTGTGCTGTTGCCGGGTCCTTTGCCAAAAACTCCGCCTGTAGCCACCGCGATTTTCGATTGCAATTGCTGGTAATTGCCCGTGCCATCGTCTTTCCCGGTGAAGGTTTCAATCCGCTTTTTCCATGTCGGAATACGGTTACTTTCCATGCCTTCGGTATTGATGTTTAGGAGCACCACGACCAAGCATCCTATCGTAACGACCCCACTAATGAATAAAATCATTAGGTATTTGAAATTTACACGGCCAATAAACATGAGGAGTCCACAGGTGACAAAAACCACCAATGAAGTACTCAAGTTTTCTGGGGCAATTAATATAACTACGGCCAAAATGTACGCTAACGTTGTCCAAAAGACTTTCGGCGAATCAATCTCTTCCTGGTTTTTACTTAAATATCTCGATATGTACATAACCAGTGAGAGCTTGGCCAAATCCGATGGCTGAAACGTGATGCCCAATAATGGGATGGGAATTACCCGTGTCGCGTTGTTGATTTCCGAACCAATAAACAGCGTTAAAAACAATAGCCCGATCGATATAAGCAGCAAAATCTGTGAGATTCGCGAATAGTATTGGAAAGGGATATGATGGGTGAGGTATAGCAATGCCAATCCTATCAACAAGAAACCGGTATGACGTAAGAAATAGAACTCGGTATTTCCTCCTCTTTTTGAATAGGCCAACGTTCCGGTTGCGCTGTATACGGCTAAAATGCCTAGCAACGACAGTATGATGACGACCAACCAAATCCATCGGTCGCCCTTAAATCGTGAGGTGAAATTTGCCTGCATTTTGCTTCTTTGTTAGAGGTTTCTGTTGTTGAAGAATCGCATTCTTGAGGTTAGAAATTACAAGTTTCTTACGGCCTCTTTGAACTGTCTGCCACGATCTTCGTAGCTATCGAACAAGTCAAAGCTGGCGCAAGCGGGCGACAATAAAACGGCATCTCCACTTTCTGCCATGCGCGATGCCACGTGAACGGCTTCTTTGGCGCTGCTGGTGTTGATGATGAGGTCTACATCGCTTTGGAATGCTTGGTGCAATTTGATGTTGTCCAATCCCAAGCAGATGATCATTTTGACTTTGCCTTTCACCAATGCCTTAAGATCTGCGTAGTTATTGCCTTTGTCGATTCCACCCGCAATCCAAATCACCGGACGGTCCATGCTTTCTAGGGCATACCAAGCCGAGTTGACGTTGGTTGCTTTGCTATCGTTGATGTAATCCACCCCGCCTACTTTTTGGACAAATTCTAGGCGATGTTCGGCGTTTTGGAAGTTTCCAAAGCTTTCGCGGATGCTATCCTTGCGGACGTCCATTAGGCTTGCGGCGATGCCGGCGGCCATGCTGTTGTAGGTGTTGTGTTGCCCACGTAGTGTAAAATCTTGCATATCGAGTGTGTAGTTTTCTTTTGAATAAATATGAATGATGGAACCTTCGGCATAAGCGCCACAGTCAAAGAATTGGCTGCCTTCGGTAAATTTTTCTGTTAAACTGAATGGAATCGCATGCCCGCCAAACGGGTTTCTTGCCATCGCCTCCAATGTTAGCTCGTTGTCGGCGCAATAGATAAAATGCTGGTTGGCGTTTTGATTCCTTGCGATGCGCATTTTGCTATCGGCATAGTCTTCCAAGCGATAGTTGTAGCGATCCAAATGATCGGGTGTGATATTGCACAAAATGGCGATTTCACAGGTAAATGTATCGAGGTAGTCGAGCTGAAAACTGCTGATTTCAACCACGTAAATGTCGAATGATTTCTGTGCGACCTGTCTAGCCAAGGATCTACCTATATTTCCCGCCAATCCCACGTTCAGTCCGGCTTGCTGAAGCAAATGGTAGGTGAGTAGGGTGGTTGTGGTTTTGCCATTGGTCCCTGTGATGCCAATCATTTTGGCGTTGGTGTAGCGATAAGCGAATTCTAATTCATCAATGATTTCGATGCCTTTTGCCTTTGCTGCTTGTACGATGGGCGCCTTGTCTGGGATGCCGGGGCTTTTTACGATGCAATCCGCATTTAGGATTTTCCCCTCTGTATGCTGTTCTTGCTCCCAAGCGATGTTATGTAGGTTGAGTTCGTCTTGGTATTTGGATGCGATTTGGCCTTTGTCGGATACGAATACGTCCCAGTTTTGGGCTGCGCCCAAAACTGCGGCTCCCGTACCGCTTTCGCCTGCTCCCAATATGACCAACCGCTTTCTCAACGCAGTTTAATCAATGCTATCGTTGCCAATACTAAAATGATCGTCACCAACCAGAATCTGATCGTGATTTTGCTCTCAGGAATGTTCTTTTTCTGGAAATGGTGGTGTAGGGGCGACATCAAAAAGATGCGTTTTCCCTCGCCAAAGCGTTTTTTGGTGTACTTGAAATAACCTACCTGCAGAATTACCGAGCCACTTTCGGCCAAGAAAACCCCACAAAGAATTGGCAATAGCAATTCCATTTTGATGATGATGGCCACGGCAGCAATTGCGCCACCCAAAGCCATCGAACCTGTATCGCCCATAAAGACCTGGGCAGGGTAGCCGTTGTACCAAAGGAAGCCAAGGCAGGCGCCAATTACGGCCGACATAAATATTACGACTTCTCCGGAATTGGGTACGTAGATGATGTTCAAATATTCGGCGACCTTGATGTTACCTGATGCGTAAGCTAAGATGCCCAAACCCACGCCAACAATAGCGGTAGTTCCCGCCGCCAAGCCATCAATCCCATCCGTGAGATTCACGGCATTCGTAACCGCCATCGAAATAAAAATGATCACCGGAACGTAAACAATCCAAGCATTGTGCGCTCCCGGAATCAAATCGGAATAACTCAAATAGTGCTTGGTGATTGGAAGGTTTGTGGTAAGTTCCAAGTGGTTGATGCTGTGCGTGTAATCAATGGTTATGGCAATAATTATCCCTAACATCAGCTGACCAATCAACTTCGTTTTGGCCTTCATGCCCTCTTTGTCTTTCTTGAAAACCTTGATAT
>CANHXF010000161.1 GCA_947464515.1 Flavobacteriales bacterium | reverse complement strand
GTGGACAATTTAGCATAACTCAAACTGCCTTGAAATCAATAGCATTCCGAGCATTTGAATTACTTTTGCCAAGTGTATTTATCCAAATTGCAACTCTTCCAATTCAAGAACCACAACGAATTATCGTTGGAATTTTGCAATGGCATAAATACGATCACCGGAGCCAACGGCATTGGGAAAACCAACATTTTAGATGCGGTTCATTACTTGGCCAACGCCAAGAGTTATTTCAACGGCATCGACAGTCAAATCATACAACATCAGCAAACCTTTTTCACCATCAAAGGGAAATTTGAAGGCGAAATGCCGGCGGAAATTTTAGTTCAATTTGAATCGGGGAAAAAGACGATCAAAAAGAACGACAAACCCTATCCACGATTATTGGACCATATTGGGTTGATTCAAACGGTTTTTATCACACCTTACGATATCGACTTGGTTTTGAGTGGCAGTGAAGAACGAAGGAAATTTATTGATTTAAGCCTTTGTCAAATCGATGCCGCTTACCTCCAAAATCTTAGCATCTATAAAAAATCCTTGGACCAAAGAAATGCCCTGTTAAAAAACATGCAAGGTCGTTTCATTGACCCAGATTTATTGGGCAGTTTTGATTCAAAACTCATCCCAACTGGCGAACTGATTTACGCGAAACGAAAGGAGTTTGTCGAGAAATTTCTGGAGTTTTTTGTACCGATTTACAAGGATTTAAGCCAGGGCAAGGAAACGCCAGAATTGCAATATGAAAGCACTTTGAGCGAAGGCAGTTTTGCCGATATATTGTACAACAATCACCGCATTGATTCAGCCGCACAACGCACCACTTTTGGCATTCACAAGGATGATTTGCAATTCAACTTGGATGGATTGCCATTGAAGAAATTCGGCTCCCAAGGTCAAATCAAATGCTTCATCATCGCCCTGAAATTGGCTCAGTACCGCTATTTTCAATCGGTGACACAAAAATGTCCGCTTTTACTTTTGGATGATATTTTCGAAAAAATTGATGCGGATCGTGCGCAACGACTCATCGAACTAGTTGGAGAAACTTCTTTCGGTCAGATTTTAATTACCGATACACACGCAAGTAGAGTAGAAACACATTTCTCAAGCATCAAAGCTGAGAAACTGCATCATCAAATCGGTTAAGCCATTACATAAATAACCCCACCATCAAATCGATGTCGTGGTATTTGATGCCAAATTTATCAGCCAAATTCTTATTGGTCAGACTTCCTCGGTACAAATAAGTCCCCTTCCTAACACCCGCTTTCATCTTCAAAAACTCACCAAACCCGCCCATTTGCGCCATTTCATCCAACATTGGAGTGAAGACATTGCTTAGAGTATAACTGGCGGTACGACTTACACGCGAGGCGATATTTGGAACACAGTAATGGATGACATCATGCTTGTGGAATACCGGTTTTTCGTGATTGGTAACCTCACTTGTTTCAAAATTACCTCCACGGTCAATTGCCACATCAATAAGAACCGAATGAGCCCGCATGCCCATCACCATTTCTTCTGAAACAACGATTGGACTTCTAGCTGTATTGCCAGCCAAAGCACCAATCACCACATCTGCACTTGCGATGGCATTTTTAATCACTTGCGGTTGAATGGTACTGGTATATAAATGGAATCCGAATGATTTTTGAATTCTACGCAGTCGATACATGTTATTGTCGAATACTTTCACGTTTGCACCCAAGCCCAAAGCCGCTTTTGTAGCAAACTCTCCCACCGCACCGGCTCCAATCACCACGACTTGGGTGGGTGGAACACCTGCAAATCCGCCTAGCAACTCACCTTTCCCGATATGGGTATTGTTTAAATATTCCGCGGCAATTAGGATACTGGCTGTTCCTGCGATTTCACTCATTGCACGAATGATCGGACGCGTACCGCCATCGTCTTCCAAATATTCATAAGCCATCGCATTGATTTTTTTCTCCATCAATTTTCGCAACAGCACCGAATCCAACTGATTGATTTGCAATGCAGAAATCAACAACTGACCCGGTTTCATCAACTCAATTTCGGTTAATGTAGGAGGATCAATCTTTAGAATCGTATCACAAGCGTAAACATCTTTGTTGGAATGAACAATTTCTGCACCCGCCTCACTAAACTGGATGTCTGAAAAATTCGCATTGCGTCCAGCGCCAGATTCAATGACTATTCGATGGCCATTGCTGCTAAAATATGCGACGGCAGCCGGTGTTAGCGGCACCCTATTTTCTTGGAATGTAACCTCCTTAGGTATTCCAATATTTAGTACCCCCCCTTTAAAAAATTGTGCCACAGCTTTCAACTGAGTCTGAGCTTGGGATTCTGGCGATAAGATATTTTTTGACAATGCCACGGACTGTATGATTTTTAGTACCTCTAAGATAGTAAAGGCTTCGCACCATTCCTACATTAAGATTATTACAAATATACACATTTGTTTAGTGCCCTTTATTTTTGGCTCAGTCTTTGCTAAATACAAGCGAACTTTAACGGAGTTACTTTTGAACAAAATGACAAAACAATTCTTCATCGCAATCACACTGGCTATTATGACATTTTCGAATGTTGATGCCCAAGCGCCATTGAATCCAATGGGCGAGAATCACATTGCGAGAATCGATAGCCTTACCCAACAATTATTGGGTAATATCCCTTCACACTCCCCAGTAAATCACAGCGAACAACGTTACCGAAACGGTAGAGAATTTGAAGAGATGATGTTACAAATTGGAAGTACAATCCCCTTCCAATATCATCGTTTGGTAGAACAACACATTCGCTACTATTTAGGTTATGGCGAAGGTTATTTTAACCAGATTCACGAAAGGATGAAATTGTATTTTCCCATTTTTGAGGAAATTTTGGACAAAAATGGCTTACCGACAGAGTTAAAATACATTTCAGTCATCGAATCCAATTTAAATCCGAGTGCCGTTTCATGGTGCGGAGCAACAGGTCTTTGGCAGTTCATGCCGTATACAGGAAAGTTAATGGGAATGCGCATCGGATATCCTTGCGACGATCGTAAGAGTATTGTTGCGAGCACCCAGAAAGCGTGTGAATATTTCGCCAATTCTCAGTCGATTTTTAACAATTGGTTATTTAGTATCGCATCATACAATTGTGGACCCGGCAACGTACAAAAAGCCATTCGCAGAAGCGGTGGAAGAACCAATTTTTGGGAAGTATTGCCGTTTTTACCCAAAGAAACGCAGAACTATGTCCCAAAATTCATTGCAGTAGCTTACGTGTTAAACTTTACTCAAAAAGGCAAAAACGAATTGCACAATGATCAAAGTATCGTACTGGCTCCAACCAAAATTGATTCTACGATGCATTTGGGTAAAATCAATGAGTATTTGGGAAGTCAACACAATTTAACGGGCTTAAATCAAGAGTTGCTAAACAACAACACCGATATGGCAACCAATAGTGTCATTCTGATGCCTTATTCAGCCAGTATGGACTTCATTGATCGATTCGATAGTGCCGCCGCATTTGCCAAATTTCAAGGAGCATACGTCCCTACCAACTATAGAGCACCCTATGCGTATCCTAAATCAGTGCCTCGAGGAGTTCAAGTTTCGGGAGCCACTGCCGCGGCATATCACGCACCTGCAAAATCAGGCAGCTCGTCTAGAATCATCCACGTTGTTAGGCGCGGTCAAACGCTGAGTCTCGTTGCAAGAACCCACGGGGTTACGGTGACCCAAATTAAAACATGGAATCACTTGCGATCAAACAATATCCAAGTGGGACAAAGGCTTATCATACAAAAACCCAAACACCGTTGATGTCATTATCCCGTAAACAATTCCAATTTGGGATTGGATTTGCAACAGTTGTCTTATTCCTACTGAATTCAGGTTGTAATTCAAGCGTTGATACTGCGCAAAGGGATTCATCCGTCGGGACAGCGGCTAGAATCACTGTCTTTTATCCCGATTTCTTTGAGGACAGCGCAAATGAGATTTTCACTCAAACGCGTTGGGCCGTTGATAGTAACTTAATTCGTTTCGAAGAAAACCTCGATAAGTCTAACGATGCCTATTACGAGGCGCAGTTTGAATTCGAGTTGCACAATTTTTCCCAAATGCAGGAAGAGGACATTGCAACTAAAAACAATATGCAATCCGCACCTTTGGTTTGGATTATTGATCCTAAAAGCAAATTTGAAGATATTAAGCAGTCATCGAACAAAAAAATGGCTCATGCCAAAAGAATCTTAAAAGACACCAACATTGACAATATCCAATGTACCTGGATCAGTAATGTTTGGTCTGTCCCGCAAGTGGTATTGATGATAAACGACCTACACTCCGATGGAGAAAATATTAAATCTTCTTGGTTTCAGGCAAATCAAAAGACCTTGTTTACAATTACCAAGCAATTTGAACTAGGTAACACAACCGCAACCAAAACAGGATCGCGCCACCCTAGCCTAATTCAAAATCGTTATAGCGATAGTCTTTCCGCGGCCATCGGAGCCAATTATGCCGTAAAGGCAATGTTATCTGCCGAATTAAAATTGGTAGCCAAAGCCAACGATTTCCTATGGTTACGTCAAGAAACTGGAAACTATCACAGCAATTTGATGCTTCAGTTTATTGCAGGATCTGATTCATTATTAGATCAAATCTCAGCACGAAACACGCTGACAAAGAAATATTTAAAAACAGCCGAAGGCACTTGGGTTGAAATCAGCGAAAGCGGTCAATTCCCTGTTAGAAAATGGACAGTAATCGGCCCTTTTGGACAGGAATATTGGATGAGTGGCTGGCAAACGGAATTAAACACGAACAGACGTGGTCCATTTATAAGGCGCGTTATAAGAGATACTGCAAACCAACGTCATGTTGCGGTTGATGCTTTTATCTTCGCTCCCAACCAACCCCGAAATCGCATGATGCGCGAGTTAGAAATCATGGTTTCACAATTCAGCCTATCTCAGTGAAAATTGTAATCTTC
>CANHXF010000160.1 GCA_947464515.1 Flavobacteriales bacterium | reverse complement strand
TGTCCGTGGTTACTGGAGAGGCACTTTTAGCTCCTTTATTATCATTTGCATGTTCGGTGCCATCGTTTGGTTGATTTATCAAGGACTTGGGCTCGTACAATCCGGCGAAATGGGCGTGGGTGAGCTGTTCAACTTTATGATGCTTACCGCCTTTGTTGGGAGTAGCATCGGAGGAATGGCCGAGCAATTTGTACAAATCCAAAAAACCCTGGGAAGCATCGAACGCGTACTCGACATCATCGATATGCCCATGGAAATCGAGCCAATTGCGCAATCAGAATTTCAACAAAACCAACCCCAATGGGATCAACCACTTCATATTCAAAATCTCTATTTCCATTATCCATCAAGGCCAGAAAATGAGATTATCAAAGGGCTCAACATCGATTTAAATCCTGGAGAAACGCTAGCCATCGTAGGTCCTTCAGGGTCAGGAAAATCAACACTCGCCGCTCTACTTTATCAATTCTACCTCCCCTCTGATGGACGCATTGCATTAGGCAACCAAAACATCCAAGACTTTGATTTAAAATCCTACCGAAGCGCCTTCGCCCTTGTGCCTCAAGAAGTGATGCTTTTTGGTGGAAGTATTTACGATAACATTCGTTACGGCAAGCCAGAAGCCACTGCTGAAGAGATTTATGTCGCCGCGAAAAAAGCCAATGCCGCCGATTTTATTGAGGGATTTCCAGAGAAGTACGAAACCCTTGTTGGCGACCGTGGCGTTCGATTGTCGGGCGGACAAAAACAGCGAATCGCTATCGCTAGAGCCATATTGAGAGACCCAAAAATCCTTATCCTTGATGAAGCCACCAGCGCCCTAGATTCAGAAAGTGAAATCCAAGTTCAACGCGCCCTTAAAGTGCTGATGGAAAATAGGACATCGGTGGTGATTGCGCATCGACTTAGCACAATTAGGCAAGCCAACGTGATTGCGCTACTAAAAGACGGCGTAATCCTAGAGCAAGGAAATCACGAAACACTGATGAAAATTGAAGGTGGCAAATACAGAAGGATGGTTGAGCAACAAATCGACCCCTCCGATTTCTTCCAAAATACCTAAATTGCAACATGCCTGCCCGAATCCAATTTTTCTTAGGATTGCAAAATACCAGGACTGTTCATCGGTCGGCGCCGGCGATATTGCATCAAATACAACTCTTCCCATTTAAAATATCCACCCTCAGAAGTGTTCTGAGCACGATTCTGTTGCTGATTTCTTCGACCGTTTTTGGCCAATTCAACAATGAAAACAATCCCCCGCCAAGCCCAGATTCGAACAAAGAACTCGCTTACGTTTTATACGATCAAAACGATTTCTCCAGAGCCGCAATCCTCTTAGAAGATATCGTGGAGGCCAACCCAAGAGATGAACTCAGTTATCGTCGCTACCTCAACTGTTTGATCAAAACCAATCAACAGGAAAAAGCCATAAAATTCGTCAAAAAGAAAATCAAAAAATCCCCCTTTCCAATCCTTTATGTTGTTGATGAATGCTGGATTAATACCACCTACCCGGACGGGTCCGACAATCAAAAACACAAGGTCAGGGCCAACGAACTGAAGGATTTAATCATAGAGCAACTCCGAACCCATGTCATGGAACAAATGGGGCAGCAACACATCGCCATTGCACAAAGATTTGAACAACACGAACTCAAAGAATACGCCATAGAAGTACTCCAAAGCGCCGATCAAATCCTGGGCGACCTAAACCCGGAAATATCCAATAAACTCGCTGAATTGTATATGGAAACGGGCAACAGAGAAAAAGGACTTCAACGATATGTGATGCTCATGCTCAATGGTGTGCCGTTTGAATCGATGAAACAAGTTTTCGAAACCCAAATCACAGACAGTGCAGATTATGTCTTACTCCAACGCCTATTGTTAAAGCAAATCGAACAGAATCCAGAAGTCACCGCCTTTTCTGAAGGACTCAAATGGACGTTCGTTAAGCAAGGAAATTGGCAGTCCGCATTTCTATATACCCGATCCATCGATAAGCGACTCAAGGAAAATGGGGAACGCGTTTTTGAACTCGGCGAACTTTGTCAGTCCAATGGAGAATTTTCCGTGGCCCTGCAATGCTTCCAATATTGCATCGGATTAAAAGAGGCCTTCTTCGACCCCGCACTGGCACAAGCGAAATGGATCGATGTTACCTACGATATCACAATGAAAGGACGACCTCGCCTAGAAGATGTGGTTCAGCTCCAAAAACAAATGCTCCAATTTGAGCAAAATTATGGTCCTCAAGAAGCCAGTCTTTTCAATGCCCTCAAGTACGCCCAACTATTAATTCGATACGATAGCTTATTCGCTGTAACCCAAGAATCAGGAAAAATCAGCGGCTCGCAACAGGCCATTAACCTATTGGAAAAATACATCGACCCTTCTACCCATCTAAAGAAAATATCGCTCGCAAAAGTAAAAATGACGCTCGGCGATGTGCTTTTGTCTCGGGGCGATGTTTGGACCTCTGAATTACTCTATGCCCAAGTAGAAAAAGACTTCACCGAAGAAGAAATGGGTCAGTTCGCCAAATTCAAACGCGCAGAACTCAGCTTTTTTCGCGGCGATTTTGATTGGGCTAGCATGCAACTTGAAGTACTCAAAAGCGCAACAACACAGCTCATCAGCAACGATGCAATGGAGTTGGCCCTCGTGATCATTGATAACCTAGGCATCGATAGCAACTACACCGCATTAACCTGGTATGGCAAAGCGCTCTTGGCGGAAAAACAGCAACGCTATAAGCTCGCCAACAAGTATTTAGATAGCATTACCACAGAATTCCCTGGACATGGATTGTCGGATGAAATCCTATTTGTAAAAGCCCGAATGGCCGAAACGACCGGGGATTATGTCGCGGCGACAAACTTGCTCGAGACGTTATCCATTGCCTACAATTTCGATATCTTGGCCGATAATTCTTTGTACAAATTGGGAATGATTTATTTGTATTCAATGAACCAACCCGAGAAAGCGAAAATCGCATTTGAGAAACTCATCGAGAAGTACAGTAGCAGTGTTTATATCGTAGATGCGCGAAGAGAATATAGAAAAATTCGCGGCAATTGAGTTACTTGCACATAGTAACCGAAGCCGCTTGGTTGTAATTACTAAAAAATAAATTCATTTACTAAAACATAAAATCGTTTTGATTCAAATTTCGACCTTTCACTCAATTATCGTGCGATTCATAAAAATCGTTGTTTTGACTTTGATGTTCCTATTAACTCAAACGTTGCGCGCGCAATTAGACAATAGGATTTTTAGCTTTTACCCTCAGCCATTCTATTTCATTCAAAAAGCTCCGCTTTACAAATTGGGGAGTATGACAGAATACGAAATCGCAATTGACTCCGAGATCGAAATGATTCAAGTTGATAGTGTTGCGATATCTATTGAACCCGCCGCTGATTCAACAATATCAGATACCACGATTTATCCGCCTTTGAGTGCATTAAATAAAACGATGGAACCGGATACATCCATTTGGCCTTCATGGGAAAACCCAACTTCTGGTACTTATGCCAATTATATGACCGGAACACATTGGGGAATGTTGCATTATAACAAGGACAATGAATACTTGCAGCGCATCAACCCCGGTGAAACGCTATTCGGCAATATGGCATGGGCCTTTATCACTCGTTCTGTGGCAAAAGAAGGAGATGAGCAAGTTTTATTGACACTCGGAGGTCTGGCCAAAGTGGATTTCGGCGGCTATGAGACCAAACTCCGATTTAACCCACTGATCCAGCTAATTCTTCACGCAAAGCAAGGCATTCTGACCGTCGGAAGCATCCCATCACATACGCAACACTTTCTGCCCGAACCGATGATCAATTATGATCTCACATTTAAGAAACCGGTGGAATATGGCTTTCAGTTTTATAAAAACACCAAACATCTCTTTTTGGAAAGTTGGCTCGATTGGCGTCAGGCTATTGATACACAAACATTTCGACAAGAGATCATCTCCTTTGGAACCCGCATCGAATATCAATTATTTAAAGACCAAGCAAAGAATTTCCATGCGCTAAATGCCAAAGCCAGTGGGTATTTACTTTTGCTCCATAAGGGTGGGGAAGGATTTCGCTATCAACTGCCCTTAGCCAATCGAGGTACGTACGCAGCAGGTTTTACCCTTTTTACTCAACAGCGAAACACAAGTCTAGAGAATTATTCTAGCACACCAAAGTTCAAATTGGAATGCTTGGCTTTCTATCAGAAGGATTTTTCGCCACGATTGTCACAACCCTTTAGAGAAGGCACAGCCGTGATGATCAACATGGGAATCAAGCTAACCAAAACCCAGCAACTCGTCTTGACAGCCTATCAAGCAAACAAATTCACAACCCCCTTGGGCGCCTCGTTTTATCAATGTGTAAATGAAAATAACATCATGTATTTCAATCCCGTGCGGAAAATCATTTCTGCCCGATACATACAACAAATCCATATGATTTCTCAAAACTTTCAAATTGAAAGTCGTTTGGAACCCATCTACGATTTAGACCAAAAACACCTTCTGTACTCTCTCGGTTTATATCTGAAATACTCAATCTAATATCCACGCCTTACGTAGACAACTAACAGAGCTTGCGGGTGCGGGTGCGAACTCTGCATTACAATTGATAAGAAACACCCCATTCCATATAGTCCGCACTGGACAAATGGGCTTTTAACCGGGCAATTAGATACATTCGTTGGGTTGCCTTATAACTCACACCAATACCTTCATAATACCTTCTTTTAGTATCATCAGGGCGGAATAAATAAAAACCCGCATCCGCAATAAATCCCCATTTACCATATTCCCAACGTGACCCCGCCGTGATGGCCACCTCAGTAAAATCATTCAATGAAATAGCATCACTCTTTAAACCAAACTTGCTATACATGTACGATTTATCAAAAAACACATTCGCTCCAACCCTAAATCTCGGACCCAACAAAGCTCTGCGAAATTCACAATTATACTCCAAAACGGCATTTACAAAAGTGCGACGTTGAT
>CANHXF010000159.1 GCA_947464515.1 Flavobacteriales bacterium | reverse complement strand
TGGAAATGGCGGTCGATGTATTGCGTCTTGGGCTTTTTCACTGGGCATCGGGAAATTGGAAACCTCCGAGGAGAGTCCTGATTTTTCTAACCGTGGGATTTTGAACCCTGAGATTCCAGCCAATCATAAATTTCTGAATTTCTGGGCACCAGATGGCGCGCATACGGCGACACATTTACCTAAACCGACGGATACCTCGCAACTACCAATGACAGAATGGATCTCATTGTCGATGAACGATGTCGATTCGATTCACGAACTCAACAATCATTCTTACGAATTGAATACCGGATCGCCCCATTTTGTATCAATAAAATCAGAGGCCATTGATGGAATCGACTTGGTGGCTTGGGCCAAAGGAATCCGATACAATGCACCATATACAGAGGCTGGGATTAATGTAAATGCAGTGAACATCTTAGACGACACTCACATTGCGATGCGCACCTACGAAAGGGGTGTTGAGGGCGAAACCTTGAGTTGCGGTACGGGAGTTACGGCCGCCGCATTAAGCCTTGCAACAATGAAATCTTTGGGCGGCGGCCTCATCCACGTCTCAACGAGGGGCGGCGACCTATCGGTCGCCTTCAGCAGAAGCCCTAAGGGCTTCTGCAACATCCAACTCCAAGGCCCCGCCAGAATGGTATTTGCCGGAATTTTATAAACAAAAAAAGAGGCCGCTTCCGCGGCCTCCTCACTTAGTAGTTATTGAAACAAAATTATTGGACGCAAACCTTTGCAGTTCCCTGCGTGTTCGCACCCTTTACTGAAGCGAAATAGTAACCCTTCGCCATTCCAGTCAAATCAATGGCAAAATTATTCTCGCCCGCAACCACATTCACAGTGCGCGACAAAACAACTTTACCCTGTAAATTAATAACCGTCAACATAGCAGTTTCCGAAACCTTGCCTGTTAAACTCAATGTAGCCTTATCAGAAGTCGGGTTTGGATAAACAACCACCTTCAATGATGTATTGTCCTTCAAATTCTTAGTTCCAGTCATCAAGGTTCTGCTGCGGAAGAATCCACGACCGTGAGTTCCCACATACATTGTCATACCTTCCCAAGGTCTCCACTCATAACCACGAATCTCAAATACTGGCACACGAGCCATACCATCGTTTCCTTCAACCCAAGTAGTTCCACCATCCTCAGTATACCAAACACCCAAATCAGTCGCCAATACGATGCGCTTGCTATCGTCAACATCGATCACTGCATCATACACAGGGAATGAAGGCAAATTACCAGTGATGTTCTTCCACGTTACCGCAGCACCACAAGCATTGAATGATTCATAGACATAACTTGTATTACCGTAACCACCCAAAGTGATAACTACGTGATTTTTATCCATTTGATCCACATTTACTGAAGTAATGGTACGACCTGATAATCCTGATGGAGTAATATTCTTTTGAACGATAGGCGCTGGAATCTGCATCACAGTAGGATTCGCAGCCAAAGTAAACGTCGCAGCATTCAAACTATCGACACGAACCAAACGACCGCTTTTGCAAATAAACAAATTGTCTCCTTCGGGAGTATAATCCATTTCAATAATCCTATCGTTGCCCAATGCGTTAGCAACCAAATACCAGCTCACGTTTTCAGCAAAATCGGTAGGGTTGTTAGCCATCCATACTTCAGCGTTTTTAGCCAAATACAAACGAGATTTTTTTGGACCAGACTCCCACAAGCAATAAGTAGTATTAAAATCAGTTTGTGACTTTCCGTCTTGACGGTCATCGAAGAACGTAGAGGTTGACTGACCGCTATTAGCGCTGCGAACTACGTTTCCGTAATAAGTACAAGCAAAAACAGTTTTGGGGCTGAAGCGAGAAAACTCGACATCAAAACCATCACCACCATAAATTTCTACCGCGTTTTTAGAAGGAACTCCGCCGAAAGAATTTCCAGTGAAATTGATCAAATGAGTACCGTTGTCTTGCGCACCACCCACAACATGGCCCAATTCATTGGCTGCCACATTGTACAATTGTAGAGTATTAAATCCACGAGAAATTGGCGTCCAAATATTGCGATCTTTACTGCGGAACAAACCACCATCGCAACCAACAATGATTGATGGAGGTGTGGTGTTCATATCCCATGTAATCATGTGTTTGTCGGCATGCACGTAACCGTTGTTCCAAGCCGCATCAAATGTGTTTGCTGTTTCTCTATAGCCGTTCACCTCATCCCATGTCGCCAAATCAACACCACCCATGTAAACCAAATTTTTATTTGTAGGATCTACGCTCACCACGTTATCGTACCAACCTTGCTTGTTAGATCCAAAGATGTCGGTAATGCTACTATAAGAAACCAATTTCGTCCATGTCGCTCCACCATCTTTCGTACGGAACAATCCGCTGAATGAACCCGTCCCACTTGCACCCATCAAATAAACGTAATTGGGATCTTCAGGTGAAATCGCAAGCGAAGTACGTCCGCCAGTATTAATCGAGGCGTTTACTTGCTTCATCGCACCAGCACCATCCATCTTCAAGATGGACCCAGAACCGGTAGACGCCCATAAAACACCATTTTTGTCAATTTTCAATTCTTTGATAGAACCCACGCTCACTTTTTTCTGAGTACCCCCATTATTAGTAAATTCATAAATTCCATCTTCAGTTCCAACATAAAACTTATCATCCGTTGGATGTGCTACCATTGTGTTGCACTGCATAAAGCTAGCCGCACTGGTATTTGTCATTTTCGTAAAGGATACACCGCGACTATCGGTGCTCTTGTAAATTCCCGCCCCCAAGAATGCAGGAGATCCATTTCTTGTACCTGACAAGTTCACAAATCCACCTTCTCCTGTACCGTAATAAATGGTTCCATTTGCAGTTTGCGCCATACAGTTAACGTTCAAATTTTCTTGACGGTCATTCACTGGATTCCAGCTATTACCCGCAGAAATTGAACGGAACAATCCACCGCTCACACCACCAGCAAACCAAATGTTGCCAGAATCGCGGTGAATCAAAAATGCGCGAATCCGACCACCTACGTTGTCTGGGCCCATCTCTTCCCACTTCAATGGCTTGTTAGCACGACGTGTCAAACGCATCGCATCGGCTTGAACAATGGCTTCTTCAACCCACTCAGGTTCGATCGTGCCAGTAACTTCGTTCAAACGCATGCTGTAAACAGAGCGAATCGCACCTTCAATGGAACGATGCTCGTGTTCTTCTTCGTTTTCTACTTCACCAACCTTTAGAGATTGGGGCATTTCAGTGGGGATAGTTGCAACAAACAACGACATTCCCGCTACCAATGTAGCTGAAGCTGAAAGGGTGAAAAAAGATTTTATGCTCATGTGATCAGTTTATTAATATTAAGGTATTTTACAAATTAAACATAGTGGGGTTACTTTTCCAATTAAAATGGGCGAAATCCCTAAAAGAAAGTGCCGTTTAATTAAACAAAAATCGCAAAATAAGGAACCTTTGCAAATTAGAGCACATGCTTTTCGGCATGATAAGAGCTTCTCACCATAGGTCCGCTTTCAACAAAACGGAAACCCATGCTCAATCCCAACTCTTCCCAATGCTTGAATTTGTCCGGATGAACATACTCTTTGACATCCAAATGCATTTTTGTGGGTTGCAAATATTGGCCTAGTGTAAGCACATCGCAGCCATTCTCGCGCAAGTCTTCCATCAACTGCTTCACCTCATCGTCCGTTTCTCCCAAACCTAGCATCGCACCCGATTTTGTGCGTCGTCCATATTCACTCGTGCGCTTCGTTTGCTCCAAACTTCTAGCATATTTCGCCTGCGGCCTTACCATGCGATACAACCGTTCCACCGTTTCCATATTGTGCGATGTCACTTCCGCCCCCGCATCCAAAACCATATACAGCATATCCCATTGCGACTTAAAATCCGGAATCAACGTTTCGATGGTGGTATCGGGATTGAGCAATTTCACCGCCTTTACCGTTTCCGCCCATACCGTAGCGCCTTTGTCTTTGAGTTCATCGCGGTTCACAGAAGTAATCACGCAATGCTTCACCCCCATCAACTGAACGGCTTCAGCCACACGCATCGGCTCGTTCAAATCATACTCACCAGGCCTTCCCGTTGCCACCGCACAAAAACTGCAACTGCGGGTACACACATTGCCCAAAATCATAAAAGTAGCAGTGCCCTCACCCCAACATTCACCCATATTTGGACAGCGACCGTCTTCGCAAATCGTGTGGAGTTTATGCTCCTTTACGATGCGTTTTACTCGGGTATAATTCTCGCCGGTAGGCAAATCAATCTTTAACCAAGAGGGCTTAGGCGTTCTTTTTTCTTTCGATACGATGGGTAACTCAATCACAGCTTTTATTTTTTTGAGATGATAGCGTTCAGGGTTGATGTTTTGATTTCGACTTACATTCAAAACCGGCAGCAAAGGTAACAAATAGTGCGGGGAAGAAGTTTCGATTCATTTCTGAACGATGCCAAATGGGCAGATTTTTTACAAATTTATCCGCCGAGAGTCCAACCGACAATCGATTTGATGCATTTCGGTAACTCCCCCATTCGGCCGAAAACGACATAGAAGCACCGATACCTGGAGTAATATAGCCATCGGCAAAACCCGCAGAATAACGCGCATTTCCGCCAACCAGAGCCACATTATGCACTTTGGGATCATAAGCCACTGGAACATACCCATCGGTGAGTGGCGCGGGTTGATAAAGCCATATATATAGTGGCCAAGAATAATTCAAGGGGATTTGACCGGCCAGGGTTACTTGAAGGCCGAGGTCGGAACGACTTTGACGTTCACTGATAACATATACTTTCCCAACGGCGATGTGTGCGCAGAGACTATGATTGATTTTCTCGATTACAAATGGCTTGCTGCCAGGAAGTCGTTCGTTCATGACCTTAATCTCCCGCGGATCTTTAATAATCCCTAAAGATATCGATTGAAAATTGCGGAATTGCCCGGGCCTACCACTCAACGACAAAGTGTTCAAGAGTGGGGATTTTTTCTGCTGTCCGATGCCCGTTTCGGCAT
>CANHXF010000158.1 GCA_947464515.1 Flavobacteriales bacterium | reverse complement strand
TGAAAAAACACGAACCTGCTCTTGGAATAAATGTACCGTCTCGCCGTCCCTAACTTCGATATCCTTTACGATGTGATTTTCTGTTTGATGTTTCCTGGTTTTGAATCGATATCCGCCGCTCTCAACGACATCTTCCACGGGCAACTGCGTCAAAACAGGCGACGAATTCAAATAATCTTGAATCACGAATCCCCCCGAAAAACACGCATCGTGCATATTTTGAAGCACCCGCTCATCCTCCTTCGAATTATCAAAGTAGCCAAAACTGGTAAACAAATTAAATACCGCATGAAACCCCTGCTGTGGAAAATCCTCGCGCATATCATGACAAACAAATGTCGCCCCATCGCGATTCAACAACTTGGCCTGCTCTATACTGTTTTCGCTCAAATCAAACCCTAGCACATCCATGCCCAATTCGGCCAAATGCGCAGCATGTCGTCCCTTACCACAAGCCACATCAATTACCTTTGCACCCGATTCTAAACGCAAATAACCCACCAGGGCATCCATAAACGCCATTGCCTCCGCATCATTTCGATGGGCATACAAGGCATGGTAATATGCCGTATCAAACCAAGATTCAAACCATTTCATCCAAAAAAGTAAATAATCTTCAAAGTTAGTGTAACTTTTGCCAACCCTATCTCGTATTAACCCACAACTGCATGACGGCTTCGGAATATAACAAGTGCGTGGATCTCCACAGCCATGCGATTTTCCGATTCGCGATCAAAAAATTGCGCAACACCGACGATGCAAAAGAAATAGTACAAATAAGTTTTGAAAAACTCTGGATGAAACACCAAGTCGTTGCCTTCGACACAGCCAAAAGCTACCTATTCACCACCGCTTATCACAGCATGGTGGATGGATGGCGCAGTCAGAAGACAACCACGGGATTGGAGTACGCATCAAATACCGTTGAAGCAGAATCGAACGACGAATATACGGGGACGATGGAAGTGATAGAAAAAGCCTTGCAGCGCATCAGCGACATTCAAAGAACAGTGATTTTACTCCGCGATTATGAAGGCTACAGCTACGATGAAATTGGTGAAATCACCGGCCTCAATGCAGCCCAAGTAAAAATCAACATCTTTCGAGGCCGCCAAGCCCTGAAAGAAATCATCGGCAACCCTAGCAACCTAATTTAAATCCAGCACCATGAAACAATTCGAAATCACCGAAGCGCAGGAATGGCAACTGTTTGAACTGTTGGAAGGCAATCTTTCGGCAGATAAATCGGCTTTATTGCATCAGGAAATTGAGGCGCAACCGGCATTGGCCTATCATTACAATCTATTAAAACAGACATATTCCTCGGCACCGGAAATCCACTTCCCCGAGGCCCAATCACTCAAAAAACAACCACGGAATAAGCAAGTTTACCTTTGGACATCTACCGCCGTGGCCGCAGCTATTGCTATACTTTTATTGTGGAAGCCAATTTCTACATTCACAAATAATTCCACTTTAGGCGCGGAAAATAAAATCGGTCGGGTTTTCGAGAAATCCAAACTCAACGAAGGTCTCGAAATGCCAAGCCTAAACCCAGACAATGCACCAAAGGAAGAATCGGAACGTTCGGCCAATACAATTTCTTCTGCAAAAACGCAGTCTACGAAAAACCTCGCCGGAAACCTTACTACCGAAAAAACTCACCCCTTAATCACGGCTACCAACGATTTCCGGAGTCAGAGAAAGGATTCCCAGCAAAGTAACATCGTGGCGAAAATCGAAATTGTAAAAAACGCAACATCCGCTTCATTCGCGCAACATTTGGCTGATCAAGGTAGCATAGGTGACGCGCTGCAATTCAATAACGGCGAAAATCAAGGCCCGCAAATACTTCCTACGCCTTTTGGTCAAAACCAAAATAATGTAAGCGGGACGGAAAGCACCTCATCACCCAAGGCCAAATTAGCCAAAAACCCTTCCCCGAGAAAAACCGGCTTAGCCCTGGCAAAATCGTTCTATAATGATGGAAAAACGATGATTCAAAACGGACATGTACCGCACGTCAATATCAAAACAATCAACAAATCGCATTCACTCCTTCCCACCATCCAAATGGGCGTGCGCCTAGAGAACAATGTCATCATGGCCTCTTTTAATCAATAACCGCAAAAAAATCACCTAAAAAATTTTCAACCCTTAAATACAATCACACAATGAACGCATCAAACTTCCTTCTCAAGACAATCATTGCTGTCCTGCTCGCTGCGCTCGCAGGTCACCCCATCGCACACGCACAAACCAAGAAAATCATCATTCGCATCGATGCAGATTCCACCAAACGCGATAGCATTACCCTGGATTCCGTGATGAAAAAAATGGAGATCTCATTGAAAAAAATGGAATCCCAACTCAATAGAATGAATGACATCCAAGTAGAAATCGAAATGAATGAAACCGATATCGACACATTCAGAATAAACCTACCCCAAGCGCCAAAAATCTCCAAAATTGAACCCGTAATCCGTGAATTCCATCACTATTTTGGATTCCTATACGTGCAACAAAATCCAGCCGATGTCAACACCCAAGCCACCGCAGGCGGACCTATCACCAACGGAATGCCAGAACTAAATACCGCCAAATCACTCCACTACGGACTGGAACAACTCTGGGGACTGAACCTCATCAAAGGAAAGTTGCGGTTTTTTACGGGCCTCCGATACGACGTATACAACTATCGATTCCAAAGCAATTTTGTCCGCCTAACAGAAAATGCCCCCGAATTCCAAGCCATCACCGTTGGCGGCCCCACCGTGGACCCAATCCCCATGGAAAAATCAAAATTGGTGGCCAACTACATCGGCGTACCCCTAGCCATCGGCTGGCAATCCAATCCCAGTCGCTGGGAAACCTCCGAGTCCGACGGCAGCACCACAAGTTACAACCAAACACCAAAATTCTCAATCAAAGCAGGCGTCCATACCGGTTACCTCCTTAGTACCCATACAAAACTTAAAGAATCCAGCGGAAATACCACCAAGCAATACGATGATTTTAACCTCAATAATTTCATCATTGCACCATTCATAAATTTAGAATACGAAGACCTAGGCGTTTACATGCGCTACCCGCTAACCAATATTTTCAAAACCGGACAAGGCGCAAATAGCCAGTGCCTGCAATTCGGAATCACCTTAAAATTCACCTAAACCCAATCAAGTAAGATTGTCTTTTGTTTGATTGGTTTGAAGAAAAAGGCCTCGTCTATGACGGGGCCTTTTTGCATATCTCTCCCCCACTTTTCCGTATCTTTGTAACATATTAAAACAATGAGCCAACGTCAGTGGAATCCCATCAAAACCTATTCAGACATCCTGTTTGAAATCCATGGTAACATCGCCAAAGTCAGCATCAACCGACCTGAAGTCTACAACGCCTTCCGTCCACAAACCATTATGGATATGTTGGATGCGTTCGACATTTGCCGTGAACGCGCAGATATTGGCGTGGTGATCCTTACCGGTGTGGGCGACAAAGCTTTTTGTTCTGGCGGCGATCAAAATGTAAAAGGCATTGGCGGTTACGTGGACGATAACGGCGTTCCTAGATTAAATGTTTTGGATCTTCACAAAAAAATCCGCTCTCTACCAAAGCCCGTCATTGCGATGGTAAACGGCTATGCCATCGGCGGAGGGCACGTTCTTCACGTCATTTGCGACCTAACCATCGCCGCAGAACACGCAAAATTTGGTCAAACCGGCCCCAAAGTGGGAAGCTTCGATGGCGGATTCGGCAGCAGCTATTTGGCCCGCCACGTGGGTCAGAAAAAAGCCCGCGAAATCTGGTTCCTTTGCCGACAATACACAGCGGAAGAATCGGAAAGAATGGGCATGGTAAACAAAGTGGTGCCTTTGGAAATGCTAGAAGACGAAACAATCGACTGGTGCAATACGATGCTTGAGCGCTCACCGATGGCCTTGCGAATGCTAAAACGCGCGTTCAATGCGGAACTCGATGGTCAACATGGCCTTATGGAACTGGCCGGCGATGCAACCCTGCTCTACTACCTCACCGAAGAGGCCCAAGAAGGCAAACATGCTTTCCTCGAAAAGCGCAAACCCGACTTCCAGCAATTCCCTAAGTTCCCATAATTTCATAGAAAAATCGTACCTTTGCACCACCTAAATCAACCCATATTCAGATGAAAATAAAAGTAGCCAACCCCGTAGTAGAACTAGATGGCGATGAAATGACCCGTATTATTTGGCATTTTATCAAAGACAAATTAATCCTTCCCTACATCGATGTAGATATCAAATACTTTGATTTAGGCATGGAACACCGCGATGCCACCAACGATCAAGTAACCATCGATGCGGCAGAAGCCATCAAACAATACAACGTAGGTATCAAATGCGCTACCATCACTCCAGACGAAGCCCGTGTGGAAGAATTTGGTTTGAAGCAAATGTGGAAGAGCCCCAATGGAACCATCCGTAACATCCTCGATGGTACCGTGTTCCGCGAACCCATCGTTTGTAAAAACGTACCTCGCCTAGTTCCAAACTGGACAGCTCCTATCTGCATCGGCCGTCATGCTTTTGGCGATCAATACCGCGCTACCGATTTCGTAACCAAAGGAAAAGGCAAATTGACAATCAAATTTGAAGGCGAAGACGGACAAGTCATTCAGCACGAAGTATATAATTTCAAAGGCGATGGCGTGGCTTTGGCCATGTACAACACCGACGAAAGTATCAAAGGATTTGCTCGCTCTTGTTTCAATCAAGCCATCGCGAAAGGCTGGCCTTTATACTTGAGCACTAAAAACACCATCCTTAAGAAATACGATGGTCGTTTCAAGGACATTTTTGAAGACATTTATCAAGCAGAATTTAAAGCCACTATGGATGCCGCAGGAATCACTTACGAGCACCGTTTGATTGATGATATGGTTGCTTCAGCATTGAAGTGGAACGGAAACTTCGTTTGGGCATGTAAAAACTACGATGGCGACGTTCAATCTGATACCGTAGCACAAGGTTTCGGTTCTTTGGGATTGATGACCAGCGTATTGGT
>CANHXF010000157.1 GCA_947464515.1 Flavobacteriales bacterium | reverse complement strand
TACAGGGATAGGTTCGAATGCAACCACATTGGTGGGGTCCGGTGCTTGGGTACCGTATATATGGACAAATCCAAAGAATGCGGCTGAGGCTTGGGTTGTGGTGAACAATTACCGACAGAACGATTGGTTGCCTTATGTTTATATGACGAAGGATTTTGGCGCGACGTGGAATCGAAAAGTGATGGCGGATGGATTTGGGAATAGCCAGGGCAAGGGGGATAAGGTCACTGGATATGTTTTGAGCGTATTGCCTGATTTTGAAACAGAAGGTTTGGTGTTTTTGGGCACAGATCATGGGTTATACGTGAGCGTTGATGGGGGTTTGGTATGGAATAAATGGAAGAGTTTTCCGAGTGTGCCGGTCGCGGATTTAAAGATTCAGTCGAGGGAGAGGGATTTGGTGTTGGGTACGTTTGGTCGGGGTATTTGGGTGATGGACGATATCGCCGTTTTGAGAAAGTTTGTCAAAGGTGAGATTCAGGATGGCTGCCCAGAATGTGGCGGGAAGCGTTATGATGGCCCGGCAGCGGTTGGAAAGAATCAGGGAGAGGCTGCAATGAACATTGATATTTTGCATGCGGGCGATGGGGTTTTGGCTAGTTACAAGCAACCGAGCGGAGCGAGGTTTTCCGCCGATGAGGCTTGGAGCGTAGCGAACAAGCCTTATGGTGCGATGTTGGATTTGAAAGTGGTTGCGGAGAAGGATGTCAAATCTGGCGATTGGAAAAAATTGGATTGTGTGGGCAAGGTTTACAGTGAAGCCGGAAAGTTGATTCGTACCCATAAGTTTTCTTTTGATAGTTCCGGATATTATCGCATTCCTTATAGAATGGTTGCGGACGGTTTCCGTTGGCCATCGCATTATACACCCAAGCCAGACGATGGCATTCCTTCGGGTAGAACTGTGGAACCGGGCAAATACAAATTGGTCATTTCATCTGGAAAGGCTTCAGACTCTGTTTGGATCACGGTAAGAATGCCTCAAGGTGAGCCGTTTAATGCAGCGGGAAATGCAAGGCAAGCGCAGCTGATGGATACGTTGCGCCTTTCTGTGGAACGGGCTCGATTGGCGTTTGAGGGTTTGAAAGATGCGGAAAAAATCATTGCTCAGGTGATGGGGACAAAATACGTGAACGACAGTTTCGTTTCTCGATTGAAGAAATTGGAAAGACCTTTGTTAGATAGCATTGCCGCGTTGAAGTTGTTGTATATGTTGCCGGAGGATTATAGGCCTTATGAAGAAGCTACTGTGCGATTGATGGATCATTTGCAAACTGCCAATGGACTCATTGAAGGCAATGAAATGCCTGGTGAAAACAGTTTGGTTGCATTGAAAACAGCGCAAAGAGAAACGAATCGTGTAGTGGCTAGGATCAATGCCTTTATGTCGAAGGATTACGCCGCTTTCTTGAAATTGGTTTTGACTGAGCAGATTGCCCCGCTAAAGCAATACCCGAGTTGGTGATAGAATAAGAACCCATTCTCACAATTTGTATTTTGTCGAACTTTTTGGCCTGTAAAATCATAGTCAGTCCACGTCAATTCATTGATATGTGATGAATTGATGGTCATTTTGTGTTTAATTATCGATCAAAAATAGTTAAACAAAAACATGTAAATAATGCATCTTTTGGGATTTGATATTTGTGCTTAGGGGTTGATTTCCCTTAATATCTCGTATCATTAAGAAAGAAAAAATACTTGTTATAACACATATTTTTTTATCTTTTGTATAACACAATTTTGTCTTCCTCGTGTTACCTATGCACTTAATAAATTAATAGACATATGTTTACACAGTTACTTAGCACAGTAGCATCTGGCAGTGAGCTAGACCTACTAACCGGAACCTCTCTTCCGTCGTACATCGCCTTTACCTTCTTCGTAGGTACAATGGCTATGATGGCGGCTTCTGTTTTCTTCTTCTTCGAGATGCGCAATGTTGCAGAACGTTGGAGAACTTCTATGTTGGTATCAGGTTTGATTACCTTCATCGCTGCCGTGCACTATTATTACATGCGCGGATTCTTCATGGAACACCAAACATCACCTACTTTCTTCCGTTACGTAGATTGGTTGTTGACAGTTCCTTTGATGTGTGTTGAGTTTTACTTGATCACCAAGAAAGCTGGTGCTAAGTCAGGATTGTTGTGGAAGTTGATCTTCGCTTCAGTTGTGATGTTGGTAACAGGTTATTTTGGAGAAGCAGTATGGCGTGACAACAGCGTGTTGTGGGGTGTACTTTCTGGTGCTGCTTACTTCTACATTGCATACTTGGTATGGTTCGGAGAAGTGGCTACATTGGCCAATACCGCTGGTCCTGCAGTAGCAAAGGCTACCAAGACTTTGGCTTGGTTTGTATTGGTAGGTTGGGCAATTTACCCATTGGGTTACATTTTGGGTACCCCAGGTGGTTTGTTTGGAATTACTTTCAGCGCAGACACTCGTGTAATGGATGTTGTTTACAACATCGGTGATGCAGTGAACAAAATCGGATTCGGTTTGGTAATCTACGCATTGACTCAAGCTGACAAAGATTAATTTCTTTAGTTATATTGATTAGCAAAAAAGGCCCGCGAAAGCGGGCCTTTTTTTGTGCTAGTATTATTTGATGTTCTTGTATTTAAATCACATCAACCAGAGCAAGGGGTTTGTGCGATTATCACAAGGCATCAATCCAAAATAAATCCTTGGGCCTTCTTTACGAAGCGCTCTAATGATTCACCTTGTAATTGACCGCGTTGTAGCATCGCCAAGTCCATACAGTATTGTAACAACTCGTTGCGACCATCGCCGTCTTTGCCCAATACTTTGCTAGCCAAAGCGTGATTGGTATTGACAACCATTGTCTGCTTGTTCAAGCCCATATTGCCGTAAGGGAAACCATTTCCCATCTTGGCCATGTCTTCCATCCGGCGTTCCCACTCATTTCTATGTACCGAAATAAAATCGTCTTGCGGTGGAAGTGATTCCATTTTTACCTCAAAAGCCAATTCGTTCACAACCGCTTTCACACTGTCTTCCAATGTTTTGCGTTGATCTTCGCTCAATACAGATTCAATGGTAACTTCCTTTTCGATCAACTGATCCATCGGACCACCATCAACGCAACGGAATTTTACCTTTTCGAACTTACCTTCAACCCAACCCGCAAAATGCGTATCCAAAGGACCGTTCAACACAACCACCTCGTAGCCTTTGTCTTTGGCGGCCTTAATATTCATGTGCTGCAAATTGATATCCGTAGAATACAATACTACCGTTTCTCCGTTTTTGTCGGTCTGGTTAATCTTCGCATGATCAATCCACTCTTGGATGGTATTCAACTTTCCATCGGTGGTCTTTAACAGGCAGATGTCTTTGGTGCGCTCGGCAAATTTTTCATCCGCAACCATTCCGTATTTCACAAACAAATCGAGGTATTCCCATTTGCTATCAAAATCGGCGCGATCGGCTTTGAATAATTCGTTCAATTTGTCGCTGACTTTCTTACTGATGTGCTGGGTGATTTTCTTCACATTGGCATCGCTCTGCAAAGAACTACGCGATACGTTCAACGGAATGTCTGGTGAATCAATAACACCCTTCAGCAATACCAAATACTCTGGCAAAACATCCTTCACATCCTCGGTAACGAAAACCTGGTTACAATACAATTGTACGCGGTTCTGACGGTTGTCGATGGCCTCATTTACCTTAGGGAAATACAATACACCCGTTAGGTTGAATGGATAATCCGTGTTGATGTGGATGCTAAACAAAGGAGCTTCTTGGCCCGGGTATAATTCCTCAAAGAATGTCTTGTAATGCTCTGCTTCCAAATCTGCTGGCTTCTTAGTCCAGATGGGCTGCGTGTTGTTGATGTCTTCGCCATCGAAAGTGATAGGAATGGGGAGGAAACGACAGT
Source organism: Flavobacteriales bacterium (assembly GCA_947464515.1). Lineage (GTDB taxonomy): Bacteria > Bacteroidota > Bacteroidia > NS11-12g > UBA955 > UBA955. The sequence goes on along the minus strand of CANHXF010000157.1, from coordinate 1,136 downwards.
ATTTGCGGAGTAATTCGCGCAATTTCCACTTGGACAAATAGGTTTCCGCATCTTCGTCGGTTAGATGCAAAATCACATCCGTTCCGCGTTTTTTGCGCTTTCCTTTTCCGATGTTATAACTGGTAGCACCGTCGCAATCCCAATGAACCGCTTGTGCACCTTTTTGGTAAGATTTTGTTTCGATGGTAACTGTTTTCGATACCATGAAGGCGGAGTAGAATCCCAAACCGAAATGACCAATCATTTGATCGGGGTCTTTGTCTTTCCACTGTTCAGCAAATTCGCGTGCACCAGAAAATGCCAATTGGGTGATGTATTTTTCAACCTCTTCTTCTGTCATTCCAATCCCTGAATCCGAAATGGTAAGGGTTTTGGCTTTCTCATCGAAGCTGATTTCTACTTTACAATTGTCGATAGGGTCTTCAAACTCCCCAATACGGGATAGAGTGCTTAGTTTTTTGGTAGCATCCACCGCGTTGCTAACCAATTCTCGAAGAAAAATTTCCTGGTCAGTGTACAGGAATTTTTTAATAATCGGGAAAATGTTCTCTGATTGAACTGAAATCTGTCCTGTTCTCATGCCGGTTGATTGTCAATCTGTGTACCAAAGCAACCGAACTGAAATTTTGTCATACTGATATCGATGAGCGATGGGTTTTCTTTGTAAAGCAACCACTATTTGACAGAATTTGGCAAAAATTCCGAAAGATTTTTTACTGTTTAGATTCTTTGCAACGCTGTTTGGTGTGGGTGTAATCGCAGTTGAAATTTGCTGGATGATTTTGAAAATGTGGTTATACGTAGATAAGTTATATAAATTTGTACGTATGAAAAAGAAGTTAACCCTTTTGGTTGATACCCAATTGGTAGAGCGGATGAAACTGCTGGTTGCATCGAATGGACAATCTTTATCGGCCGTGGTTGAACAGTTTTTTGCGCAGCAGTTGTCGAAGGAGAGGGGTGCCGTTGAAAAGCCGGAGGTATCGGATGACGACGTTTTCATTGCCAAGTTTGGCGGTATTGCTACGGGGATGGGGAACCTCACAGATGCGGAAATCCGGGATTTGGTTTATATGGAGCGAATAAAAAAACATTCTTAGGTTTCTAAACATGGCGATTTTAATTGACACAAATGT
>CANHXF010000156.1 GCA_947464515.1 Flavobacteriales bacterium | reverse complement strand
TGATAGGTGGTGCTAGCTTAAAAGCCCGCGATTTTATCGATATCGTGAAAGCGATGCGATAAGCCTAGCTGCTTCAATTCAAAGACTGTTCACAATGAAACGCAAGTTGGTGCGTTATTTGTAATCTCACCCTGATGATGAAAAAACTCTGCTTTATCCTACTTTCTGTTTTTGCGCTGAAATTGACAGCCCAAAGCGGAAGTTTTAGCCCAGTGCCTGCTACCTTTATTGCTGAGTTTGAAACGTTTATCAACCGCCCTGGAGATAAGAACCTCACCAAGAATTTCAATATTTTTAAGCAGAATTGGGAAATGGGTAAATTTTCGCCCAGTCAGCAGAAATTCATCATCGATATTTCAAATCAAATGCTGGCCGAAAAAATGGCCGTCCAACCCCATTTCGAATTATACATCGCAACGGTAGCGGCGTTTTTGCAAAACAATTTGCCCGATAAAGTGCTGGTTCAATGGCAAGGGATTACTAAGTCGCTGCTCGGGAATTCCAACAAAGAGTATTTAGAATTTCTTCAAACCACCGCCAATTTGTTCGCCGATAAAGTCATTTACAAATCGGGGACGGCAGTTTGGAGCGTGGATACTCTGGACTTTGACCTAGTTTACAAAAATGAAATAGAAATACGCTTTGGTGAAGTCGCCCTAACCTGCACTGGGTTTATGGACAAAATGGTGATTAGCGCTACCAAAGGAGTGTATAAGCCGTTGAAGAATGTCTGGGTGGGTGATTACGGTACCGCGGATTTCAAACGATGCCTACCCACCGAATCGGCTTGGGTTAAGTTTGGAAAATATCGCTTGAACATGGATCAAAATATCTATTCGGTGGACTCTGCACAGTTGGTCTATGGAAGGTATTTTAAAACACCGGTCTTGGGTAAGTTTACCGACAAATTGAGTACTGCAACGGATTCATTGAAAGTAAAGAAATCGGGATTCCCGCAGTTCAATTCCTATGATAACGAATTGTTGGTGAGTGGAATAGTGGGGGATGAATCTTTCTTTAGAGGGGGGTTTTCGATGCAAGGCCATTCGATTACAACGGCAACGGCCAACGGGAAGCCATCGGTGATCGACGTGTTCTATAAAGGCAAGAAGAAGGTTACACTGAAGAGTAAATCGTTCAAAATTCAAGACGGGATCGCTGGGACTTTGCAGAGTGAATTCACGATGTATTTGGACAGTGTTACCACAATCTATCACCCGTTTGTGAAGGTGAATTTCATTTTCAAGGACAATAAGCTAATTATAGATAGAGGTGAAGAGGGTTTGATGCGGGTGCCGTTTCAAGACAATTTTCACAACGTAAATATCGATGTACAGCAAGTTCGATGGATTGTTACGGAGCCGTTTGTGGATTTTGATAATGTGAACAATGAGATGGAGGCTAGAATTTCTTCAGACGATTTCTTTCGCGACATTCTTTACAATCGATTGCAAGGTCCTTTGAGGTCGCATCCGTTGGAAGGTTTGGTCGCTTATTATAACCGTCAGCCAGAAGATCCCATCGCCAAGCAAATAGAGAAGGATATCAAAAACTTGATGTTGTCCAAGGATCCAGCCGATAAGGCAAAATTGGATGCCAAACTCAAGCAGTTGCAAGCGCAGAAAGCCAAAACACGTGAGTTTTACAAGGCAGATCAGCGCATCAAATTTTCATTGGATGACTATGCATTTTTTCAGAAAACGCAGAAAGAGCATTTGGTGGTTCCTTTTCTTGAATTGCATGATCAAGGATATATCAATTATTTACAAGATCAAGACAGTGTTACCTTGTTGCCAAAAGCGTTTCGATATGTGCAAGCGCACCAGAAATCGAGGGATTACGATGTGATTCGAATTTCCTCGATCATCGGAAAACGATCTAATTTCACGCTGAATTTGTTGAGTAACGAAATGAATTTGGAAGGGGTCTCTAAGTTCTTCTTTTCCGATTCTCAAAACGTAATTGTGGTACCAACGGAGCAGCAGGTGACATTAACCAAGAATCGTGGTTTGCGCTTTGGCGGTCAGTTGAGAGCCGGTCGTTTTGATTTTTACGGTAAAAAGTACGTTTTCAATTATGGTCAATTCAATATTGCCATGTCGAGCGTGGATTCGTTGCAAATGTACTTTCCCGATTCCTCAGGACGCAGATTGGTGCCGATTAAATCGGTGTTGCGGAATGTGAGTGGGACGTTATACATCGACAAGCCAAACAACAAATCGGGGAACAAGGATTATCCAGAGTATCCGATTTTTGTTTCAGACAAAGGAAGTGAGGTGCTTTACGATAAACCACACATTCATGGTGGGGCCTACGAAGGCGATAAGTTCAAGTTTGTGGTGGATCCATTTACCATTGACAGTTTGGACAATTTTACGATTGCGGGTTTGCGGTTTGAGGGTAATTTTATTTCCGATGGAATTTTTCCTGAGTTTAGGCATTACGTGACCATTCAGAAGGATTACTCTTTGGGTTTTATCAAACACACGCCTCCCGGTGGTTATTCGATGTATCGCGGCAAGGGATTGGGTGATATGACCATGAATTTGAGTGAAGAGGGTTTTTATGGAACTGATGGTACGATTGGGTATCAGGGTTCAAAAAGCGAGTTTTCAAAGATTTTGTTATTGCCAAAAAAGGCTGTGGGTGTGTTGAATCGATATGATTTGACCGAGAATACGAAGTTTCCAGAAACCCATGCAGTGATGGCTAACATGGAGTGGAATCCTTATCAGGATGAATACAAAGTGACCAATGGGGCAACGCCAATCAAAGTGTTTAAGGTGGGTCATGATTTCACGGGTACAATGACACAATCGCCAAGTGTGATGAAGGGCAATGGTACTTTGGCTTGGGAACAAGCCAGATTTACTAGTGCGGAACAGATCTTTGGTCCCAAAAAGACATCGGCCAAGCAAGCCAGTTTGCAGATTTATGCGGCGGATTCTTCTCGGATGGCTTTTGAGACTAGCAATATCAACGGGACGATGGACTTTAATACGCGCATCGGAACATTTACCAAGAACGAGGCGGGTTCTATGACCAAGTTTGATTACAATATGTATCAGACCAATCTCACCGATTACAAGTGGGATATGGACAAGAAGATCATTCAGGCGAGGGTGGGTCCTTCTTTGGCCGGTCAAACGCCCATTTTTGCCAGTACCAATCCAACCCAAGGGGGCTTGAGTTTTGAAGCCAAAAAAGCCGATTACAGTTTGGTGGATTATACACTTAAGATTAGTGAAATTCCGTTTATCGATATCGCTGATTCACGACTTTTCCTGAAAGATGGAAAGGCAACAGTGAGGGCAAATGCCGATATGGATCAATTGGATAGCACGAGATTGGTGGCTGGAAGGGATAATAAATTCCACGAGATTTATAAGTTGCGGGTGAAGGTGTATGGCAAGAATAAGATTCGTGGCAACGGGTATTATCAGTACGTCAATAGTAGGGGTGGCAGGCAAGAGTTTTTCTTGGATAGTGTGATCGTGAACGACAATCAGCGTGTAGAAGGGGTGGGTAAGATCGCGGAGGAAAGCAACTTTACTTTGGAGACCAAAATCGGATATAAGGGTTTCGCTCAGATAGAAAGCACGGAAAAATTGATTCGCTTTACCGGCTATGTGAAACCTTTGCATACGTTTAAAAACATTTATCCATCGGCGTGGATTCGGTTCGATAACCGTGTGGATCCCAAAGATGTTGTGTTGGATATGAGTGATCCGCGCGACAAAGACAATAAGAAGCAATACGTGGGTTTGTTTGTAGCCAACGATTCAAGTCACGTGTATCCTTTGATGTATTCCTGGAAGCGCAGGTATTCCGATGATGATGTTACGAACGATACCGGGATTTTCTACTACGACCACAAGACGGAGAGTTTCTATGCCGGCAGTAAGTCGAGATTGCGCGATGGTGGATTGAAAGGCAGTTGGATTCAGTTTAACGAGAAAGATCATACCATTCATGCGGAAGGACCTTTGGATTTTGGATTGGAGACGCCCAATATTCACTTCAAGAATGCGGGTACGGCGGATTTGTATCGAGGGGATAGCTCGTTTGTCTTCAACATGGCGATGATGTTGGATTTTCCGATGCCTCAGGATTATGTGACGGCGTTGGTGGCTTTGATCAATGAGAACGGTGGGACTACTTCCTCGGTGAATACGGACTTTTTTAAGCGGTGTTTGGGCGAGATGATGGAAAATGAAAAGAGTGCTCGTCAGGCCTTGGCCAATTTGGAAAAGAACGGCGAACTAACAGGCAAAGATGAGGCGAATTATGCCTTTGTATTGAGCGATGCGACTTTCCGTTGGGACAGTAAGATGCGGGGTATGTATTGCGACGATATCGTTTCGGTGGCCAGCATCGCAGGGAAGCCTATCAACAAGAGTTTAAGGGCGACGATGTTGTTGGAGCACAAGCGGAGCGGTCAGAATATGTATATGTATTTGGAGCTCGGAGCGAAGGATTATATCTATATCAATTTGACGAAGACGGTGGCCAATATTTATTGTTCGGATGAGAAGATGCAGGGGGTGTTGGCAGCTACGATGAGCAAGATCAAGGCGGAGGGCTTTTACATCAGACCCGCTACTGAACGTCAGGCTGAGAAGTTTATTCGTCGATTTGAGGAATAAGAAAACGAAATTTTTGTTTAGTTAGCCCACGGGGTTGGCTACGGCAATGGCTGTGGGATATTTCACATCCGTTAGGTGGAGTCCTTGGGCCGGCGCGGACGCGCCGGCCTCACTTCTTGAACCACCCACGAAAATGGCTTCAAAATCTGCGGGTGAGATTTTCCCTTGTCCAACTTCTACCATCGTTCCTACCAAAGCCCTTACCATATTTCGGAGGAATCGATTGGCCTGAATCTGAAAAATGTATCCCGCTTCGGTGATGGTCCACTCGGCAATAAACACTTGGCACAGGGGGTTTCCATTGGGGATTTCCCCTTTGCAAAAGGCTTGAAACGGATGTTTGCCAATAATTGCGGCAGCACATTGATTCATTGCGGCCACGTTGAGTTCTGTGGCAAGCCACC
>CANHXF010000155.1 GCA_947464515.1 Flavobacteriales bacterium | reverse complement strand
CTGCCTTCTGGTATCGGATCCCCCAGCGCCAAAAATCCTAAGCTACGATGTCGTTAAGGCCTGGGACATCTCCACCTACGCTGCATGGAAGGATCAATTGCCCTCGTTTTTTGATTCCGCTGGCACGCCTATCAACATTTTCAATTTCATGCACAAAGCAGGGGTGAACACCATCCGATTGAGAATTATTCACGGTAAACCTAGTTTCCCTCACCCCTCATTAGAGCAATTGCTGTGGATTGCCAAAATCGCCCAGCAGCAAAAACTCGCCATTTGGCTGGATTTTCACTACAGCGATGATTGGGCCGATCCAGGTCATCAAGCCACACCCAACGACTGGAAAAACCTTTCGATTCAGGCGCTGAGCGATACTATTCAACTGTATACTTATTCTACAGTTGCCAAATTTTGCGCCCAAAATACAGCCCCGGCCATCGTACAAATCGGCAATGAAATCAGTCCAGGCATGCTATGGCCAATTGGGAATTACTCGGGCTCCGAATCACAGGCCCAAAGCACCGCAACCCTTTTCAATGCTGGAGCGAAAGGCTGTAAAGAGGCATCGCCCAATACCCAAATCATGCTTCATATTATCCCTGATGGCGGGATGCTGAAAACCGGGAGAGATTTTGCGAAATACATGCAGTTCGACCTCTGGGGATTTTCTTATTATGGGAATTGGCATGGCTGCGACGATTCCATCGTGTTTAACAATTTTCAAACCCTGAGCGATATCAATCAGAAACCTTTTGTGATCGCCGAAACCGCTTATCCGCATAGTTTGGGATGGCTCGACAATACAAATAACGTTTTCGGTCTGACCTCGCAACTTTGTCCGGGTTATGCCGCATCTCCCCAAGGTCAGCTCCTGTGGCTCAAAAAAGTATGGAAAAACGCCAAATCCAAGCCTTCATTTAAAGGGATGGGCATTTGGGAATCGGCATGGGTGACATCGGCTGGACAATCCGGAAATCAAGGCAGCAGTTGGGAAAACGTTTGTTTGTTTGATTTCAACCACAAAGCCTTACCCGCCGCCAGTTTTGGTTGGTGAGATCTGCTGAATATTTCAATACTGGAACTTGAACCGGTTTCCCAAGGGTGAAAATGGGACCACCATTTTCAGAAATTCGCCATTGCAAATGATTTATCTTTGTAATTATGCGCCTTGCCAAAATAATCACGATTCATCTCGGACTTTTCGCTTTAGGGATCTTCCCGCAGAGTCTTTCCGCTCAGTCATCATCTGACGAAAATTCAGCGGTTGTTCAAAAACACACCCCCGCCAAAGACATACAGGCTTATCAAATTTACACGGCCAAGGGCAAGAAAATTACCTACGCCCAGTACATCGAAATGATGGGCAGCAGCATCGAAGAGCAAGGTGAAAAAACAGGTCGTCCCGCCACGGTAATCTTATTTGGTGAATTCCACGACAACCCCATTGCGCACTGGTTACAACTACAAACCACGCAAGACGTTTACAGTGAAATGAAGGAAGAATTGGACGAAATCGCCCCTGAAAACAAGAGCGGACAAAGAAATCTAGGGTCCGGACAAACACGCTGGGTTCCTTTGGCATTGGGTGCGGAAATGTTTGAAACCGACCAACAAGCCGCATTGGATGAATACCTAAACCCTACGGATACCAGCACAAAAACCGAAACCATGGTCACGCCGATGGGCGCTATGATGGGCGGAGATCCGCAGTACGATAAACTCAAAAAAGCCGTGAAACTATGGCCCAATTTCAAAACAGACTACAAGCCACTTGTGGATTTTGCCAAAGAAAACAACCTAGCTTTCATCGCCACAAACATTCCTAGAAAATACGCCACTTTGGTGTACCGCGGAGGATTGTCGGCCCTTGATACCCTTCCTGCCGATAAAAAACAATTGTTCCCCACTATGCCCATGCCCTATGATAGCAGCCTAAATTGCTATGCGGAAATTTTCAAGGCAACCGGCGGTCATGGCGGACAGAATTTGCCGATGTCGCAAGCCATCAAAGACGCCACGATGGCCTGGAAAATCTACGGCAACCTACCATCAGTACCTGAAAAATATGAAGGTGGCGGCGTATTCATTCACTACAACGGCAGTTATCATTCAGACAACCACGAAAGCATCGAATGGTATATCAACCAAGAAGAAAAAGCCCGCTGGTCGGTGTCGAGATTTGCCGTACCCCCCCAACCCACCAAGGTGATTACAATCTCTACGCGCACCCAAGCCAACGTTTCTAAATTGGAAAAGGAAAATTTGGGCATCGCCGATTTTATCATCGTCACACCGGACAATATGACCAAAACGCACTAATCCAATGTCTGACAATCTCATAGAAAACTTCAAACGCGTAAAGGCCTTCATCTTTGATATCGATGGGGTGCTCACCAACGGTCAGGTCTTGGTAACCGAAGAGGGCCACATGCTCCGATCCATGAACATTAAGGACGGGTATGCCTTGCAACACGCAGTAAAACAGGGTTATCCCATCGCCATTATTTCCGGTGGTAAGGGAAGCGGAATCTTGGAGCGCCTGAAGGGATTGGGCATTCAATACATTTACTTGGGACAAAGCCATAAAATGGAAGCCTTTGAAGACGCATTGTTTGCTTGGCAACTAAAACCCGAAGACGTGGCTTATATGGGCGATGATTATCCTGATTTGCCTGTTCTTGCACGCGTTGGATTGCCCTGCTGTCCGGCCGATGGATGCGGTGAAGTGAAACAAATTGCTGCCTATATTTCCAACGAAAAAGGGGGGATGGGCGCCGCGAGAGACCTCATCGAAAGGACAATGAAAATCCAAGACACTTGGGACCGCGAGGATTCGCATCATTGGTAAAAGCATTACCTTTGTATTATGGTCAAATCACACCCCGTTCACGATCAACTCAACGACCTCGGCATCACCGATTCGATGGATGCAGTGCTATCGTTCATGATCAATCAAGGCGGCATGGGTGCGATTTTGGTTCTAAAAATGAGCGATCGCGATTATGCACCATCACAGATTGCCCAATGGGTGGAAGAAAATGGCGCCAAGATTTTGGGGCTGATGATTAGCCAAGCCGACCAAGGAATGCTGCGAATCAACATCAAGCTAAACACGAGCAGGGTGAAGAATATTTTAGCAACGCTCTCTAGGCAAAACATCAATGTTGACCAGGTGCTTATGGCCGATGATTACGACGAAAACGATACAAAAGCCTTCGATGTGGTTTTTAAGTTTTTAGACCTGTAACCCAGCGATGTTGATATAAAACAAGATTTTTTAACGCATCACATAGAATTTTAAGCATTTGACTGCGTTTGATTAGTAATTTTGACCCTAATACGATTGAGTAAACTATGACGTCCAAAGCAAACAACAACGAACTGATTTCATCTGAGAGTATCAAACCTTTAAATCTAGCCGACGTAATCAATTTTTTCTGGCGATGGAGAAAAGTGCTAATGATCTCTTGTGGAATTGCAGCAGTGTTCGCGATCGTTGTCACCATGCCATTTATCACCAAGCCAAAATACCAGGCAACGCATATTTTTTATCCCAGCAAAAACAACTCTATTTCTGAGGCCTTGCTTTCCGATGCAGGTCAACGTTTGAAAGATCCATTGGAATTTGGGGAAGAAGAAGAAGCCGAAAAGGCGATGCAAATTTTGCTTTCCGGCGATTTGATCGGTCGTTTGGTAAAGAATTTCAACTTATACAAGCACTACAACATCAATCCTGTTTCGGAGAAATACCCAAAAACGGCGATGGATTATAAGTTAAAGGAAAACATCAGCGTAACCCGTACAAGATATTTGAGTGTAAAAATTGAAGTCCTTGATGAAGACCCGCAGATGGCCGCCGACCTTGCCAATGGAATGGCTTTGTTGTACGATTCCATTACAACAGAGGTGCAAAACCAAATCGCGATTCCCGCTTTGCAAATTGTAGAGCGCGCTTTGCAATCCAAAAGGGATAAAATCCAAGGCACGAAAGACCAAATGCGCAAACTTGGAGAAGAAGGTATCACCAACTACGAAGAGCAAAGTAGAGCGCTGGCCGAAGAAATTTATAAAGCACAATCCTCGGGAAAAGTGACCGAAATGAAAAAGCTTCTTGAAGAACAAAAGACCTTGGTGAAATCTGGAGGCGATTTTGTGGCTCTGCAAGAATTGATCAAATTGGAAGAGGAAAAAGAAAGTGATTTGATTTCTCAATACGAACGACGTGTGGTGGATGTGAATGAAAAATTATCGCACAAAATGACCATCGAAGCCGCATCAAAACCCGAAATGAAATTCTGGCCAAAACGCTCTTTTGTTACCATCATTTCAGTTTTGGCAACCTTTATGGCCACATCGCTCATCTTGGTGTTTTTTGAATTATACAGCAACAAAACCCAGTCGTAATTCAATTGCTACCCAAAATCACAACCAAAAAAGAACGCAATGTCCTTTGGCTGATAACCGGGTTGATCACGGCTTTACTTGTAGTTGCCGCCCTATTCCAATTCTATTATTTACTGCTGCTACCCCTTGTGGTGGGGCTATTGCTTTTGGCCTTTCTGTACACCGAAAAAAGCTTGCTTTTCTTTGGCGCACTGGCCCCGCTGAGCATCAACTTCGATAACGTAGGCGGTGGACTCGGATTGGCATTACCCACAGAGCCCCTATTTATTTTGATGTTCCTGTTCATCACTTTTCGATGGCTCATCAAACCCGATTTCCGACTGGAAATGCTCAGTCATCCTATCAGCATCGCCATTTTAGCCTATCTGCTCTGGATGTGGATTGCCACGATTTTTAGTACGATGCCCATCGTAAGCATCAAATTTGTGATGGCCCGTACATGGTATATAGTCCTATTTTATTTCACCTGCCTGTCGATATTTTCGAACTTCAAGAACATCCATTGGTTCTTTAAAGCCTTCACCTTCACCACATTGGGCCTGGTGATATTTACCCTCACCAAACACGCCGCCGATGGGTTTATCCGAAGCAGTAGTTATGGGATTTCTTGGCCGTTTTTCCCTGATCACGGAATGTATGCGGCTGCCATCG
>CANHXF010000154.1 GCA_947464515.1 Flavobacteriales bacterium | reverse complement strand
GTAGAACAGTTACTCGCTTATCGTCCTGATGTCCTAGCCGGGCAACCATCTATACTCATGGCGATCGCCGACATCCTAACGCAAGGGAACAAAGTAAAATCAGCTTGGCAGCCTCAACAAATCATTTCATTCGCCGAAGTACTTCACCAGAGCGATGCCGAATTACTGCGTCAAATTTTCGATGCCCCAATCCGGGAAATATATCAATGCACCGAAGGCCTATTGGGTGTGAGTTGCAACCAAGGAATCATGCATTTGAATGAAGACAATCTAATTGTAGAAAAAGAATGGATCGATGACCGTCATTTCAGGCCCATCATTACCGATTTTACAAGAAAAAGTCAGCCCGTGATTCGATACCGCATGTCTGATGTTCTAAAAATCAAAGAAACACCTTGTGCATGCGGAAGTCATTTCTTGGCGATTGAACAAATATTAGGGCGGGACGACGATGTCCTTTGGATTCAAGGAAAGCGCATTTTCCCTGATTTATTAAGTCGAAAAATCGCCTTGGCCACCGACGCCTTTTCTCGTTATGAAATCATACAGACGGGGGAATCAGAAATTCAAATACATATACAATCAGCAAGATTCGAAGAAACAAAGAGTGCAATAGCATCCATATTATCGGAATTCTTAGAAGATTTAGATCAGTCAACCATAAAGATGCATTGGCATGAAACAGTTTTCAATCCAACCTTAAAACAACGAAAAATTCGAAATGAAATTCAACATACGCTCCATTGAAAAACATTTACCCGGTAAATCAATTTTGTCTACAGCGCTCGATGAAATCTGTAACGGAAGACCGCATCGCATCGAGAAAAATACGGGTGTACAACATCGTTATCATGCTGCAGAGAATGAATCGGTTTGTACCATGGCCGTTTCTGCTTTGTCGAGAGCTCTTTCCACTGCCAATTTGGAAGCCAAAGATTTGGATTTACTTATTTCTTGCGGTGCATCATACGACTATCCCGTTCCACACAATTCGGTAATCATCAAATCAAAAATCACCGACGATAGCGTAAATTTCAATTGCATTGATGTGGACTCTACCTGCTTGAGTTTCTTGAGTGCTTGGGACATCGCCCATTTATACATAAGCAGTGGCCGAGCCAATCGTGTGGCATTGGTCTGTTCTGAGATTGCCTCCTGTGCATTATCGCCAAATGAAGAGAAAGTTTTTGGTTTGTTTGGGGATGCTGCTGTAGCAATGATCATAGAAAAAGCGGGTACCGAAAACGATAAACATGTTTACAAGGTTGAACATACGCATTTCGAAAACTACCCTTCCGGAGCAATGTTAGCCAATGTGCCTTTGGGTGGAAGTGTGGATCGAGGCCGCGATGCTAATGCAAATGATTCCGGATATCATTTCAATATGGATGGAAAAAACTTAATCCGTTTAACTCAGAAACACTTGAACGATTTTGTAAGCAAAATGGAATCGCATACGGGAAGAAAAATCCAACAATACGATTATCACGTCACTCACCAAACCAGTCGCTATGGAAACGAATTTTTCCAACGGACCTTCAACATAAACAAAGAAACACTGATTGAAACGTTGCAAATGCATGGGAACTGCATCGCCGCATCGATACCCTTAGGTTTGGAGAAATTGTTACACAGCAACGCTCCCACAAGCAATAAGTCAGTTTCTGTTTTAGGCACTGGTGCTGGCCTCACATTGGGTGCTATGTCGATTTGCTTTGATTAAACCGAGCATTCCGAGAAAATAGATATTTTCTGCGAAAGCACTTTACGGAATATCGCAAAAACATCAATTATGAATTACGGAATATCGCAAATCGGTCCATTTGTAAATGAATACTTTTGTTAGAATGAGGCATTTGAAAGCAACGGTTAGTGTTCTTTTCGTTATTCTGTTGAGTTGGAATACTGCCAATGCCCAATTTGGAACCTACAATGGCCCCCAGGTAGTAAGGCTATTTAATAATAACGCGCCAACAGAATATCAATCTAGGAGATTTGCTTACTTTGAGAATGGCTTTTTTGAGGCTCAAACGTATCGAATTGAGGGTGATTCAAACCTTCACAGTCAATATGTTTTTAACGGCAAACTCTCGCCAAGGCTTATCGATGATAGCTATTTTAAAAACCTGATTCAGGACGAACCCACTTGCGATAGGCAATTTATTTGCGATGAAAAATGGCAATTTAACACAGTTCAGGTTCGATACTTACAAAGCAAATGGAATGGATTTAAGAATATACGCACAGGGGAGATTTCGAATAAAAACGCCAGTCAGTTTGGAGGTTATTTGATTTGTGCTGCGGACAGTGGAGTATTTGTATCGCCAGGTACCGGAATCTATTATTTCCCGTATACCTACATCAACAACATTCGCCGCGGCATTTCATTTGGTGAAGTTGTTTTAAAACTTACGGCCAGGAATCGTAGAACTATATTTTCAAGCGGATCGGATGACTTGACAGCAGCACTTATTTTGATACCTTTGGCCGGCATCGTCTACAATGCCTCAGGACTATTTCCAAACAAAGTTGCACGGATAAAGGGAGACCCAAGAGGGAAAGAATTCGCAATGAATATTGGTACAATTGGTGCCTATGAGAACAGCAGCCATGCCGCAACCGACTTCCCTCTGGCATTGTTGAACATAAAAAGGGATATCTTCTCGAATGCACAAAGAAGTCTATTACCTCCACAAAATATAGATTCCCTAGAACTGATTGCCGATCAAGTGCAATTAAAAGTGGTGCCACACTACCAAGATTATCAGTTGAAGACGCGTAATTCCGAAACGACAACAATCCAAATACCGGTATCATCAAAACTTGCAACGGCGAACGACCCATCCATTGCCGGAAATTTAAACCGTAATGAAAATTCATTAGCACCGGAAAACGCCGCAATCACTCCCACCCCACCTCCTGTTAATGAATTCAACAATCTACAAGGAGAAATGCCCATACTTTGGGCCATCGAGCAATTTCAACCCCTTGATGTATCACCAAAATTATTCAAGACATTCCCCAAGACCCAAAAAGAATTGCTGACCACGAGTCAAATAGAACAATTGACCAAGCCCGCCGACATTCAGATGCTCGCGATTCATATCCTTACGGGCAATGGCCTCGATTTTAGTCGACTCATCCAATTCACCGACGAGCAAGCCATCAAACTAAACAGAACAATTACCATTGATGCGGTGGATGCCCAATTGGGGACGATGTTAAGAGTGATCGACATACCAATGATCGAATACAGAAATTTGACATTACTATATGGGCGACTAAATGCGTTGAGAAAGTAACAGCATTTGGATTGGCGAGAAAAAAACAAATCGAAAACAACTTAATTGGAATTGAATTGTTAATGAGTAAATTACATCATGAAAAAAGCCATGTGGATACCTATAACAATTATTGCCGTCGCGGGCGTTGCCGCGCTTGTTGCTTCGTTTAGAACTGGCGACATCGAAACTCCGAATTATAAAGTCGTTAAAACGATTGGCGATGTTGAGATTCGTGAGTACCCCAAAATGCTAGTGGCCCAAACATCGTTGCCCAGCAGTTCATTCGAGAATTCTGGAAGCAACGGATTCAGAACCATCGCAGGATACATTTTTGGTGGAAATCAGGGCAATCAAAAAATCGCAATGACGGCCCCGGTGGTGATGAACATGGGCGATTCTGCAACGATGTATTTTGTAATGCCAAAGCAATATCAAAAGGAACAGCTCCCCACCCCCAATTCTCCCAATGTTAGAATTGTAGAAGAGGCGCCCAAAACACTGGCGGTGATTAAATATGGTGGATTTTCATCGGACAAAGAAATCAAGCGCTACTGCAAAAAGCTAGAAGAGACTTTGACCCAAAATCACATCCAATGGAAAGGCGGATTTATGTACATGGGCTACAACGCACCTTGGGATGTAGTGAACCGCAGAAATGAGGTCGCCGTTGAGGTTCAATAAAAAAATTAGTAATGTTATTTATTATTATTTAATTATAAATTAACGCTAGAGTCATTTGCGATAATCCGTAATTTCAAAAACTTTTTTTTGCGATTTTCCGTAAATAGGCCTTCTAATTGGCTGATATTGCCTATCTCGGCAATTTATTAATGAGTGAAATTTTGCGATTTCACCGATTTAGATAACTTTGTTTCCATGGGTTAATTATCCCTAATAAAGCCCATTAATTATCTAAAAAAAATGATTGATTTCCCTATCGTACCTGGCCGTGGTCTAACGACCCATTCCGCATCTCAAGCACGATGGGATTTTTTGGATAAATTGGACATTGATATCAGTGAAATCAAAAACCACCAAACCAATATCAAATCCATCCAGAATAACATTGAGTCATTCATTGGGACAACCGAAATTCCACTAGGGTTGGTTGGACCTCTACTTTACCACGAAAATGGCTTAGAAGAGCTCGTTTATTGCCCTATTGGCACTTTAGAAGGCGCTTTGGTTTATAGTATGAACCGCGGCGTAAAAGTGATTTGCAAAAGTGGCGGTTACCAAAGTGCTGTGAAATGGCAACGCATGCAAAGATCACCCATGTTTTACGTCGATAATGGTGTGGATGCGGAAATCTTGTCAGACTGGATAAATACGCACAAAGACGACATCAAAAAAACGGCGGAGGGCTATTCCAACCATGCAAAACTCATTGCTCTAAATACAGAAATTGTAGGAACCATTATCTCTGTCGATTTTATTTATGAAACAGGCGATGCTTCTGGTCAAAACATGACAACCACTTGTACGTGGCATGCTTTACTTTTTATTGCCAACGCATTTGCCCTAGACTATCCAAATATCGCATTGGATTATATTATCGAAGGGAATGGATCCTCCGACAAGAAAGTCTCACAATACAATATTGACAATGGCAGGGGAATTCACGTAACGGCGAGTTGCGAAATGCCTCGACAAGTAATTCAAGAAGTTCTGCGCACAACACCGGAGCAAATGCTTCGCTATTACCCAACCTCAAAGAAGATCACAGATGCCAAGGGAATGGTGGGCTATAACGTCAATCTTGCCAACGCCATCGCTGCCATATTTGTCGCTACCGGT
>CANHXF010000153.1 GCA_947464515.1 Flavobacteriales bacterium | reverse complement strand
CTCTCAAAACATTACGGTTGGGAGGTTCAATTGGAGGATATGGATGACAATCCGTACATCTCAGATTTTTACGAAGACATGCAACGTTGGAGTTTCAACTTGCAGGTGTATTTCCTAACCACGCGTTGGAAGGATATTCAAAAAATCCGCGGCGGTAAGCGAACGGTGATTCAGGACAGGACCATTTATGAGGATGCTTACATTTTTGCGCCCAATTTACATGCGATGGGATTGATGAGCACCAGAGATTTTGAAAACTACAAGCAATTGTTTGATGCCATTAGCAATCAGATTGAAACACCGGATTTGTTGATTTACCTGCGGGCCGGAATTCCGAAGTTGGTACATCAGATTCAAATGCGGGGCAGGGATTATGAAGATGCCATCCGTTTGGATTACCTCAAACGTTTAAATGAGCGTTACGAAGCTTGGATTGCAAATTATACAGGTAAACTGTTGATTTTTAATGTCGACGATATGGATTTTCAAGAGAATCCTGAACATGCCGCAGAAATCATTCAAAAAGTAGAGAGCACACTGAACGGTTTGTTCTAATGCATTTTCAACAGCCAAATATGCTTTGGGGATTGCTTTTGCTGGCGATTCCGCTGTTGATTCACCTTTTTCAATTTCATAGAACCCAAACGATTTACTTCCCGGGTGTCTTTCGCTTGATTCAGCGTTTGCAACATGCTAGGCAGCAAAAGAAGGTTCAGCATTGGATTGTTTTGCTCGCTCGCATGATGGCCATCACCTGTTTGGTTTTCGCCTTTGCGATGCCGAGTTGTAGTTCCTCCAATCGAAATCAAGCCTACAGTCATGTGGTTGTCTTGTTTGATAATTCCTATTCGATGGGTACCAAAAATGCTGATGGAGTGATTGTCGAGCAAGCTAAGTCCCAAGCCAGGACGATGTTGTCGGGTTTGGCTCAGGAGGTACAGGTGAGGCTTTTTACCCAAGATCCTTTGAGCAATTCAGGTTGGATGTCGCCCGCCCAAGCTTTGTCCGTTCTCGATACGATTCCTCTTTGTCCGCAACAGCGAAAATGGTCTGATTGGACGGCTCAAGTGGATGAATTACTTCACGAGGGTGGGATTTCGTCGCTGAAAGTCATGGCCTTTGGGGATGGTCAGCTATCGGCCTTGGCCGCTAAACCCCAATTGTTATCTGCGCCCAACGTAGATTGGGAGTATGTTTTATATCCTTTGGATGGTTCTCAAGGCGGCGGCAATTTGGCTATTGATACAGTTTGGTACGAGAGTGTTTGGCAAAATGCCGATGCGGGTTCTAATGTGTTGCTGAAGGCCAGGATTCGGAATTATTCTGAATCGACCAAGGAAACATCGCTAAGAATGCTGAATCAGGGGAAGACGAGACACGTGAAGTCGGTGAAGTTGGAGGCCCAAGGAACCGCCGAGGTGGAGTTTGCTTTGTCGGAATTGGAAATGACGCAAGCCAGTGCTTTGCAGTTGGATGAGGATGGTTTTGGGTACGACAATCTGAAATATTTGCATCCGATCAAGCAAAATCAAACAGTGGTTGGGGTTTTGGGTTCTGACGATGCCGTTTCGGCGATGTTTGCATCACAACCGTTGCTGAAAAAAATCGACATAAAGCGGGCTGATTTATTGGATAATGATAAGGCGCTGTTAAAGTCTATACAATCGATGATTTTAATCAACGATGCAGTTTATTCCGCAGCAGAAATGTCGGCGTTGAAGGATTTTGTTGCCTCGGGCAAAGTGGTTTTGCAATTCTTTGTAGATCCGATCCGACGAAAGAGTTTCAATATGGGCTTTGGGGAATTGCGCGGTGAGTGGTTGGGCGGTCAGGTGGCGAAAGGCGGTGTGGTGGGTAGAAGAGGGGCAAGTGGCGGTGGGGATTTACAGGTTGATCGGTTGGCGGTGGCGGGGTTTCAGCATCCCATATTTGAGAAGGCGTTTGGTGAATCGATCTCAGAAACGACGGAGATGCCTGTGGTTGGCGGTCATTTGAAGTTGGAATCGTCGTTAGATTTTGAAACGGTGTTGCAACTAGAGAATGGGGATCCGATTCTGTTAAAGCAAATTCAGGGCACGGGAAGTTATTGGGTTTGGTTGAGTGATTTGCGCAATGGGAGTAACGCGCTGAAATCTTCGGCTTGGTTTTTACCCATCTTTACTCAGGTACTTGCTTCATCTGCGGTGGTAGAGCAGCCTTTATATGGTGAGTTGTTTAGCGGAAATCTGTTGCCATTGCCTGGTAATGTGCAAGTAGATGAGCGCGCAGCTTCGCTGCGCGGCAAATCGGGAAACATCGTCGTAGATTTACAACAGAATTCGAGCCAACATACTTCTATGTATATAGGGTCTCAACCCCAATATCCGGGATATTTTTGGTTGGTTGGCAGCGGTGGGAAGGATAGTGTAGAAATTGCATTGAATTTGGGCAAGCAAGAATCGGATTTGCGGAGCTTTGAGGATTGGAAATCGATGTCGTTGGGCGGGAATAATGAATTATTGTTATCCAAAGGCGACGGAATCGCACCGATTATGCACAATGCCCCATTAAACACCCCTTGGCGCTTGTTTATATGGGGGGCTGCGTTTTTCTTCGCAGTAGAAGTCGTTATTATATTGTTAAGAGATAAAATTATTTCATCTGAATCTGTAAAATCATGAGCCATACCGCATTGCTTCAAAACGTCACTTTGTTTTCTCCGGGTCACCCTTTGCACAATCGAAGTGTGGAAATCGTGATTAAAGATGGAGTGATTTCTGCGATTGGAGAAGGCCTTGGTTTGGCGGCTTCAGAACTGATTGATGGCGAAGGGGCTTATGTGTCGATGGGTTGGATGGATCCATTTGGCGTTTGTCCAGATCCAGGTGAGCCTTGGAAGGAAACTTTGTTATCGTATAGTGAAGCTGCGCAGAAGGGCGGATTTACCCAAGCCGCAGCGTTGTGTGGTAGCAATCCAAAGCCCGACAATGAGTCTGTGATTGCGCAAGTCAACGGGATTGGGAAAGGTTTGCGGGCCGAAATCATCCCATTGGGTTATAGCAGTGTGGGTGGTGAAGGCAAGGAAATGGCTGAAATGTATGAAATGCATTTGTCTGGAGCCTTGGCATTTACCGATGGCATTACAGGCAGTGCTTCTTTGGGTTTACGTACCAAATTGATGCAATATGCTCATTCTTTGGGTTTGAATTATATCCATTTTCCTTATCAAAAGGCCTTGGCGCCAGATGGTAAGATTCATGAAGGTTTGGTAAATGCGAGTTTGGGATTCAAGGGGATTCCCTCTGTGAGTGAGACGGTTGAGTTATTGGCGGATATCGAATTGGCGAAATATCTAAAAATGCCTTTGAGGGTAATGGGTGTGAGTTCGGCGGAAAGCGTAGATATAATCCGAAAGGCCAAAGCCGATGGCGTAGAAATTTATGCGGCGGTTCCGGTGTTGAACTTGATGTATACCGATGAGGCGATGTTGGATTTTGATGAAAATTTGAAAGTGTTGCCACCCTTGCGCGCTGAATCGGATAGAAAGGCGTTGCTTTTGGGTCTGTTGGACGGGACGCTTACTGCGGTAATGTCGAACCACCACCCAGAAGATATCGAAAATAAAAAACTCGAATTTGATTACGCCGCTTGGGGTGCTGCCACGTTGATGCAAACTTTTTCGCTCATGTGTGAAGCGTTTCAATATGAAAGACCTGAGTTGTGGGTGCCTTTGTTGTTTCAGGGAAATAGAGAGTTTTTGGGTGTTGCGGTTGATACAATGGGTGAAGGGGCTGAGGCCAATCTTACCCTGTTTACATTGGAAGGCGAATACTGCTTGATGAATGAGCGCAATCCCAGCAAGGCGTACAATGTGCCTCGGAAATCGGATCTATTGAAAGGTCGCGTACTGGGAACCATCCGCAAAGGATGTTATATGAAAAATCATGATTGATAGGATAAAGTTGTTGTTGAATCGCGCTTCGGTGTTCCATGGCTTGTTGGCTGGGGTGTTTATTTTTGTCGCCAAAGTCATCGTATATCTAACCCAGCATTGGGAATATCGATTCTTACCCGCTTTTACGGTTCTTTCGTTTTTGATCATTCTATCTGCCATGATTATGGGTGGTTTGGGCGATCGAAAGCAATTGGAAGGCAGTCATTATCAATACAAACAGGCGCTGAGCAGTTGTTTTCGCGCAGTGTTTTTTGCGGTTTTTGTAGGAAGTTTTGCAGATTACGTGCTTTATAGTTTGGTTGATGTGACCTTGGTTGAGCAGACCAAAGGGATTCTCATAGAGCAGCTGCAAGACGGATTGGGGCAGATGAAGTTCATGAGCAACGACGATTTTGATAAGTTGGTGAAGGAAATTAGGGCGGCGCAAATGGGCACCCTTTGGAGCTATATTTCGGGTCTGCCAGGATTGGTATTGGCCAATATGTTTTTTGGTTTGATGGTTGCACGATTCCTGCGAGTAAAAAAAGACGCCGATTGGTTGTCTGAGGATGGCAGAAATATGGGTTAATCGCCCCTCAAACTATATTTAAAACCTGTTATTTATGATCAAATCAATTACTTCCGCGCAGAATCAATGGGTGAAAGATGTTTTGTCACTGCAGGAAAAGGCCAAGAATCGCAGGATTGCGGGTCAATTTACCGTGGAAGGCATCAATGAGATTCGCTTGGCGATAAAATCTGGGCTCGTGGTAAAGCAGTTGGCCATCAATCCCGATAAAATATCGTGGAAGGAACTGAATGCGCTATTGAATCTCGGAAAGGACATAGAAGTTTCTTGGATGATCGAAGTCCTTGGCTCGGCTTGGTCTAAGGTGGTGGTTCGGGAAAGCGGACAAAATGCACTTGCCATATTTGAAATACCTTCGGCTCCTGTGGCGTGGAAACCCAAGCCGGGCGGACTTTATTTGTTGGTTGAGTCGGTTGAAAAGCCGGGTAATTTGGGCGCTTTGCTTCGTTCTGCCGATGCCACTGCTGCCGATGGGGTGGTGATATGCGACGAACGCATCGATGCGTATCATCCACAAGTGATTCGTAATAGCGTTGGGACAGTGTTTACCGTTCCCCTGTTTGTAATGTCGGTTCAACGCGCTTGGG
>CANHXF010000152.1 GCA_947464515.1 Flavobacteriales bacterium | reverse complement strand
CCATTCTTATTCTCCTCCATCACCTCGTTCACCTTATCGACAGGCAAAGCGACCCAAGTCTGATTGTCATCGTAAGAGAACCACATCAACTTCTTTAAAATATCGGTTTTGCGCGCATAAGCCATCCCGTTGATTGTATCCAATCGAACGATTTTTGCTTTCGGAAATGCATCCGTAGACTCAACGTATTGATCCAACTCGAAGTTTAAACAGCACTTCAAACGACCACACTGTCCGGCCAATTTTTCCATGTTGATGCTTAAGTTTTGAACCCTAGCAGCACCCGTATTCACCTGCTTATAATCCGTAAGCCAAGTACTGCAGCAAAGCTCTCTACCGCAAACACCCGTACCGCCCAATCGAGAAGCTTCCTCACGATAGGAAATATGTCGCATTTCGATTTTTACCTTAAACTCATCGGCATATCGCTTGATCAATTCACGGAAATCCACCCGCGTTTCGGCCGTGTAGAAAAATATCGCCTTTCTACCATCGCCCTGAATCTCAATGTCGGAAATCTTCATCTGAAGATTCAATGAAAACGCAATCGTCCGCGCACGCTCCAAAGTTTGATCCTCTTTGCTTTTCGCTTCCTCCCTACGTTCCATATCTCGTTCACTGGCCACCCGCTGAATGCCATGCATCTCATCGGAATCCTCGCGAACTCTATATTTTTTCAATTGCAATCGAACGATTTCGCCCGTTGCAGATACAGTCCCAATATCAAAACCAATGCTGCTGTCAACACATACGTAATCACCCGTAAATAGGTCCAAATTATTCGTGTTTCTAAAGAACTCTTTGCGAGAACCTTTGAATCGAACTTCTACCACATTAAAAGCTTTATAGCCCGTAGGCAGGTCCATGTCCTTGAACCAATCGTATACATTCAACGCATTGCAGCCACTGGTCCCACAAGTGCCGTTGCTCTTACACCCACCAGGGGTGCCGCCAGCCTTGGTTCCACAAGAAGTACATGCCATATTATTTTTTCTTAAAGTTGAATTCTTACAAAGTTAATCATTTATCCCAACGGCCAACTATTTGCCGCTCTTGCCAAAAACCCAAAGTTTCTGACCTAGAAAATTTATACCCATACCCACCGCCGTTGCCGTTAAAACAGCAAATAACTTATCAATCTTCACCGCAAACAATTGCTTCATCCCGCCCAATGTATTGGCCGCAATGTCACCCACGGCAGGAAATACCATGTTCAACTGCAACTCCCAATTTGGCAATGATGCCAACATGATCTCATTGGTGCCCACATTTATTCCTCCACTCAATGCATATAGCATCAAATATTTCTTTAGGGTCTCATTCCTTGATTTATCAACACCCTCCGACTTCTTGCTCTCCCAAGTCCAATATTTGTTTAGCTTATAGTTCACCAATGTGGCAACCATAATACCCGCCGCCTTTGCAAAGTAGGTGGGCATGAACTGACTCATACCGTAATACACCGACATATCCACCAAAAAGCTGATTCCGCCAACAATGCCAAATTTGGTAAATGCGATAAATGTCTTGGATGAAATCACTGGGCTATTGAGTTAATATTGAATTTTCAAAGGTACACTCCGCACCTAACTTTATCGATATATTTTCTTCGTCATGTCCCACCGGTACATCGAAAATAATCGGGAAATCATAGCCCGATAGCAATTCCGTTATCATCGACTTAACAGATCTTCCAAAAGGAACCGCATTGTCGTTCATGTCAATCATACTGCCCACCAACAACCCCATTATTCCATCAAATAGACCCGCCAATTTTAATGAAAACAACATCCTATCAATGTGATAGTAGTATTCATCCAAATCCTCAATGAATAAAACTTTTCCAGCGGTATTGGGCTGCAAAGAGGTACCGAGCGATGCATACAACAAGCTCAAATTTCCACCCACCAACTCGCCGGCGAATGGCTTTGAACGAACCACATCACTGTTCGATAAATCCAATGACACGATGTCGCCCATCAAAGTCTTTGCTAGATAAGAAATATTCTGATCGATGTGCCCGTGTGTTAAATTCCACTGCGTTGCCACCGGTCCATGAATGCTCTGCAAATTGGCTTTCGCAAACAAAAGATGCAACCACGTAATATCGCTAAACCCAACCAACCACTTGGCCGGCGAATGCTTGAGCAACTTAACTAAACCTGAATGGGGCTTCACTAAGGATGTCATTGTATTTCCCTCAATTGGATACCCCCCCATCGAATTTTCGCCCCGCACTTGGCCCTGCACTTGGCCCTGCATCGCATCGTACAAATCCTCAGCCTTCGAAACAGTCCTAACGCAACCATATCCGCCCCTAGCCGTAAAAATGGCTTTCGCCGTAGGATGGGTAATCGCCCAAATTAAATCTTCCGCCCGATGTTGATCGCTGCCAGCAAATTGATGTTCCACCTCAAACAAATTGGGCGAATATTCCAATTTCCATCCCTGCGAATCAACCCACCTAGAAAAAGCAGCGACATCCGCTTCGCTCACACTCCTAGACGGTGCAATCAGCAAAACCGTATCGCCTGGTAAAAGATATGCCGCCTGTGTTTTCAAGGTTTGCGCATCAATAATATGGCCTGTGCCACCGTTGTCGCCATTTCTAAATTCCTACTGTCCGTATAATATTCCATGTATGGAAAAGTCTTGGCCACTTTGCTCAAATCCACCTCGCCGATTTTTGCATTTGCGTTTTCTTTCGATTCAAA
Organism: Flavobacteriales bacterium; assembly: GCA_947464515.1. GTDB lineage: Bacteria > Bacteroidota > Bacteroidia > NS11-12g > UBA955 > UBA955. The sequence goes on along the minus strand of CANHXF010000152.1, from coordinate 2,376 downwards.
GTCGGTGACGATGCACTGTTTTCGATTGATCATCAACGACTTAAATTGCAACCATGACATAGTGGTTAATCCCGGTTCTGCATTTACAGTGGCCTTTAGATATGTTGCCGCGGGTAGCGTTAATGTGGTGAACATCTGTTTGTCTGATGCGTTTCCTCCGGTATTGGACTCCGACATTTTGCGAACACGATCCAAATTTCCACCAACCGGTATGCCGATAAATACTTCTTGCGTTCCTTCGCTTGGCATTCTTCGATACACCACACTGAGGCCGCCTTCCATGCGCAATTTCTGAGATACGATTTCCGCCACAATTAATGTCGCATTGGTTTTGATTGCCTCACGAATCCCATTTATCGGTAACTGATGCCAAACACCCAACAATGTGGTTTCCGCTCGTTTTGTCTCCATCACCACAATCCCCGAATCCGATCCGCGCAAGGCTTCCCCTGTTTTAGGTAGGCTGTCAAGGGTAGTGGTCAAACTGTCTTTGGACGATTGCGCATCGCTTTGCTTCTTTCCAGTACACGCAGAAAAAGTCAAAATGAAGGTAGCCACCACCCATAACGTTTGTTTTTTGTGTAAAATCATCACGGCAAAGTACACGATTTTTTGCGGATTTTAATGTAGGTTTGTACTGTGAAATTCGTTGCCGAGATTGAAATCTTACCATTAAAGGGATTGTTGGATCCCCAAGGAAAAGCTGTTGCCAATGGCCTGCCAAAAATTGGATTAAACAACGCTTCCAATGTGCGCATTGGGAAATTTATCACCATGGATTTGGATGCAAATACCGCCGAAGAAGCCCATGAAATGGCCGAATTGGCTTGTAAAAAATTGTTGGCAAACCTCATCATGGAGGGTTACAACATCCGCATAAGTCAATAAAACAATGATTGTTTACAACGTAACTTGTAATGTGGGCAGCCAAATGGCCGAAGAATGGCTCAAATGGATGCTGGAAGAACACATTCCTGAAGTGATGCAAACAGGCTGTTTTACAGAGTATAAGATTTTAAAGTTACTTACCGATGCGGACGACAATGAAGGCGTGAATTATGCCATTCAGTATACCGCGGATTCTTTAGAAATGTACCAACAGTATAGGAGTCAATTTGGTCCGATACTTCAAGCCAAAACCAAGGAAAAATACGGAGATACTGTATTGGCTTACCGCAGCTTGTTGGAAGTAATTGTGTAATCATGAGTCAGACCAGGGCGTTAACGATTCAGGAAGCGCTGCTCAGACGTGACGATTTTATTTGGGTTGATGTACGAAGTGAGTCGGAATTTGAACGGGCCCACATTCCCAATGCCATCAATGTACCTATACTTTGCGATGAAGATCGCGCGGCCGTAGGCCGCGCTTATAAGCATGAAGGCCGCGAAGCGGCCGTCATGCTTGGCCTCTCCCTCACCGGACCCAAATTCGCATCCATCTACCAACAACTGATGGACATACAACATACCCATCAGAAAAAACTCCTGTTTTACTGCTGGAGAGGCGGACTTCGTAGTCAAATTGCCTCCACCATCACCCAATGGAGCGGTCACCCCGTTTTTATCATAAAAGATGGCTATAAATCCTTCCGGAACTGGGTGCTCCAAACCCTGCAAACACCCCTAAATATCGTATTAATTGCCGGACATACAGGCTCGGGAAAAACAGAACTCCTGCAATTGCTGCAAGACAATGGCAAAGCCATCATCGACCTAGAAAAAAGAGCCAACCACAAAGGCAGCGCCCTCGGCGGCGTTGGAATGCCAGCCCAACCTCGAAACGAAATGTTCGAAAACCTCGTCGCCATTGATTACCTGCAATTTCATGAAAACCAAACCGTTTACATAGAAAACGAAAGTAGAACCGTGGGCCAATGTGCAATCCCCGAAGGACTCTGGAAGCAAATGAAAGAAGCCCCCAGTATCGAAATTTACATCGATACCCAAACAAGAATAAATCGTATCATCAAAGAATACGCCGGCCTGCCCAAAGATCAGCTCATCGCCCAAACGCAGAAACTTAGAAAACGACTTGGTGGCCAACATGAAAAAGCCGCCGTTGAAGCGCTAGAAGCAAATGATTTCAAAACGTGGGTGGAAATACTTTTGGTCTATTATGATAAATCATACCAGCACTTCGTCGACAAAAACAATACAAAAATCACCTCAATTGCTTGGGATTGGAACCAAATCGAATCTTCATTGTTAACTCTTCTCAATACTCAAAAAAATGAATCTTAATAACCGCATTGCCATCGTAACTGGAGCCAACAAAGGAATTGGCCTCGAATGTGTAAACCAATTGTTAGCAAAGGGCGCCACCGTTTATGGACTTTGCAGATCGGGCTGCACCACTAAACACGATAATTACCATTG
>CANHXF010000151.1 GCA_947464515.1 Flavobacteriales bacterium | reverse complement strand
GGACTACACATCAAACTAATCATACTGGGTTCATTCATTTTCAGCGTATCCCTTTGGATTCTTGCGCTGAATGAAATCCTCTCCCCTGCCTTGCGAAAACTCGGAGCCATCACCCCTGTGGGAGGCGTCTTAATGATTGTCGGTTGGACATTAATCGGCCTCAATCAATTGCGCCGAGTGGATTAGTTCGGAATTATTTACCTGCTGGTGGTGGAATGTAATCCAAACCTTCCGTAGATGGCATAGCCGTTGGCTTCTGCCCCGGTCTAACATCCAACAACTCCACTTCAATCACCGTAATTCCATACATATCGTCGAAAGTTCCCGCCATACGAGCCAAAGAAGGATATTCCACGTTAGAAATATACATCTCAAATGATCCGCCCTTGGCAGTTTTACCAAACGACTCTTCCAATGGTGGCAACTTCAAACTCTCGATGGTTCCCATAAATGGTTTTTTATCCTTGCGATTGTCCTGAAACACCTTGCCCTTGCCATTTTTGATGATGAAATAACATAAAACGCTATCGTAAACACCAGGAATGCTTCCGCTTCCCTTTTTCAATTCTTTGTAATAACCCTTGGCAGCCAAAGGACTCACACCTTGCTCCTTGCTCAACTTCGCCAACTTATCATTGGTTTCCTTTTGCAACACCTTGATCTTCTTGTCCTGAACCCCTTGCACATAACCTTGATACACTTTGCCCATTACATCTTCCTTAATCGCCAAGCCACTGTCCTTAGAGAAACCCTCTTTGATTCCACGCAAGAAACTTCCATAGTCTAATGCGTCGATGCCTTGCTGCTTCATACGCTTCGCCGTTTCATAGCCATACACATAGCTGAAAGAATCCTCAGACGTTTTCAAATTCTTACTGGTGTCGATTTTCTCACCGCAACCGGCCAATAGACCCAAGGCCAATACCGGAATGATTAATAATTGCTTTATCATGTCAAATTATTTATTTATAGTTTGTAAAGTTCTGCTTTTCTCTCTTTAATCTGCGCATCCTCCGCAAATTCTTCATAACTCATGTACTTGTCGATGATTCCGTTCGGAGTAATCTCGATGATACGATTGGCAATCGAATTGATAAATTCTTGGTCATGCGAGTGGAACAAAACCACCCCTGCATAATCCACCAACCCGTTGTTCAACGCCTGAATACTCTCCAAATCCAAGTGGTTGGTAGGTTCGTCCAACAACAATACATTCGGATTCTCCAACATCAACTTACTCAGCATACATCTCACCTTTTCTCCCCCACTCAACACCGTACACATCTTCTGGGTTTCCTCGCCGCTGAATAACATACGACCCAAAAATCCGCGGACATACGTCTCATCCTTCTCCACCGAATACTGCCTCAACCAATCAACCAAGTTGATTTTCTCGGTGAAAAATTGTGCGTTTTCGTTCGGCAAATTACTCATCGTAACCGTTACGCCCCAATTGAATTCGCCCGATGCTGGCTTAACCTCGCCCCACAAAGTCTTGAAAAACTGATTCAAAGCCAATGTGTTACGACTGATAAACGCAATTTTATCGCCCTTGCTCACCGTGAAGTTGATATTGCTAAACAATACCTCGCCCGACTCCGCTTTGGCACTCAAATTCTCTACGGTTAAAATCTGATCGCCCACTTCTCTACCCTGTTTCACAATGATACCCGGATACTTTCTTGTGCTTGGCTGAATTTCTTCGATGTTCAACTTTTCCAACATCTTCTTACGCGCCGTGGCCTGTTTACTCTTAGCAACGTTGGCACTGAATCGCGCGATGAACTCTTGCAATTCCTTCTTCTTCTCCTCCGATTTCTTATTCTGATCCGATCTCTGACGTAAAGCCAACTGAGAACTCTGATACCAGAAAGTATAGTTACCGCTGAAAATTTGAATCTTACCAAAATCAATGTCGCACACATGCGTACACACATTATCCAAAAAGTGACGGTCATGACTCACAACCAACACCGTATTTTCAAAAATTGCCAAAAACTCCTCTAGCCAACGAATCGTATCAACATCCAAATCGTTCGTAGGTTCATCCATCAACAACACATCAGGATTGCCAAACAATGCCTGCGCCAACAAAACACGAACCTTTTGGTTACCGTTCAGATCCTTCACCAAATACTCGTGAAATTGCTCTTCGATACCCAAGCTACTCAACAACTGCGCTGCATCACTCTCCGCATTCCAACCATCCATCTCCGCAAACTCACCCTCCAACTCACTTGCACGCATGCCATCGTCCTCAGAAAAATCCTCCTTGGCGTACAGCACTTCCTTTTCCTCCATAATCGACCACAACTTCTGGTGACCGCGGATTACCGTTTGCAAAACAGGATATTCATCAAAGGCAAAGTGGTTCTGGCTTAACACCGCCATTCGCTTACCTGGATCGATATCCACAGAGCCCGTATTGGGTTCGATTTCTCCCGATAAAATCTTTAAAAATGTAGATTTACCCGCCCCATTGGCACCGATAATCCCATAGCAGTTGCCATTGGTGAACTTGAGGTTGACCTCCTCAAACAAAACGCGCTTACCAAAACGCAAAGAAAGATTTGAAACTGAAAGCATTATATACGAAAAATGAGCCGCAAAGTTACGGGTTATCCATGAAAATCGACGGCAATCTTAATTAAACAATGTGAAAGAACCCTCCATTTTGAGGTTCACAAAGCCCAACGGACTGTTTTCGAACAGATTTCGATTGAAAACATAATATCTAGCAGGCTTATTACTTACGCCGTGTTGCTTTTCTGGCAAGGCCGCAATCACTCCAGAATTCAACATCTTACGCCTAAAATTGCGCTTGTCCAAATCACGTTGCAAAATGGTCTCATACAAGGCCTGCAAATCACTCATCGTAAATTTCTCCGGCAATAACTCAAACGCAATCGGCTGAATCTGAACCTTTTCACGCAAAGCCATCAACGCACCTTCAGAAATCTCGTTGTGATCGAACGCCAACTCAGGAATCTCACCAATGGGCAACCAAACCGCCCCTTTGCTAAACGATCCCGGCTGAATTTCCACCTTGCTACTTTCGATCAAGGCCATATAGGCCACGGTAATTACTCGAGCGTCCGGATCCTGTCTTACACCCTGCAACCAAGCCCTGTCTTTTGCTTTTGTGATTCGCAATGGATCGCCAAAGGCCTGAAATTGCTGTAAGAAAATCCCCGTTAAACCCGTCAATTCTTTCAAAACCCGAGCCGCCGCCTCATCCAAATTCTCATTATCTCTAACCAAATCCCCTGGCAACGCATAATAGCTATCATCCAACTCCGTCAGTGCGTTAGGAACCGTACGCTTAATCAGTAGCAAACGTAAAGTCTCTTTGCTGAAGCCAAAAATGACGCAATCAACGGAAACGTGGGGGTTTAAAGATGGGCTTATCGACATGAACAATCTTTGCTCTAGCCCACAAATTAACCCAAAATAACAATGCTATGCAAAAAATTGTTTTTTAAGTGTTCGTTTGACACTAAGCCTTTTTTCTTTAACTTGCGTCGATTTTATTATGATCTTAGTAGCAGACAGCGGAAGCACAAAGTGCGATTGGGTATTTACCGACGGAGAATCTCAGCGTTTATCGTTTCATACCATGGGTTTCAACCCTTTCTTTCACAACACAGAGTTGATCGAAAGTGAAATTCGCAAAAACACAGAACTCGCCGCGGTTGCACCGATGGTTGACCATGTGTTTTTCTATGGTGCCGGAGCAAGCAGTGCTTCCAGAAACATCATCATCGAAAAAGCCTTAAAAGCCATTTTCACCAAAGCAAACGTTGTCGTTGATCACGATTTACTTGGTGCAGTCTATGCTACTTGCGGCGATGAACCCGGAATTTCTTGTATTCTAGGAACAGGAAGCAATAGTTGCTACTATGATGGCAGTGTAATCCATGAAGTTGTTCCAGCTTTGGGCTACGTACTAGGCGACGAAGCCGGTGGGACGTTTTATGGCAAGGATTTACTCCGCATGTTCTTATACAAAGAGTTGCCCGAGAAAATCCACAATGGACTTATCGAACGATTCAACCTCACCAAAGAAGGCATCTTTGAAGCCGTTTATAACAAACCAAACCCCAACGTTTACCTAGCATCATTCATGCGTTTTTTGAGCGATAACCGCGACGAAAAATGGGTGCGCGATTTCATCTATAACGGCTTTAGCAAATTCATCAATATTCACATTTGGAAGTACGAAAACCACAAAGAAGTACCCGTTCACTTCGTAGGTTCAGTGGCTTACCACTTCAGCGATTTATTGAAAGAGGCCTGCAAAATTCACCGCATCAACGTAGGTGTAATTACCAGAGAGCCCGTGATCAATTTGGTTGAATACCATTTGAGAAAATTGAAAATCTCTGCATAATGATTGCCTTAATCCTGGATTTAGACGGGGTTATTTGCGATACAGCCCATTTTCATTTTCTTGCTTGGGAGCGATTGGCCGCAGAATATGGCTATCAACTCACGCAAGACGACAATGAGAAACTGAAAGGCGTAAGTCGTGCCGATAGCCTAAAATTCATTCTTAAACTCGCCAATAAAACCCTTACCCATTCTGAGTTCGATGCCGATTTGGTGCGTAAAAACGAATGGTACCTAGAGTTGGTGAAAGATATGGGTCCATCCGATGTCCTTCCCGGTGTTCCTGAGTTTTTTGCACAAGTAGATGACTTAAAATTGCCCTTGGCCTTGGGTTCTGCAAGCAAAAATGCGACGATGGTTCTCACTCGAGTTGGTCTTGTTGAAGCCTTCGATGCCATTGTTGATGCTAGTCACGTAAAAAAAGGCAAACCGCATCCCGAAACTTTCCTCACCGCCGCCGATATGATTGGATTTCCTCCATCGCAGTGCCTGGTTTTTGAAGACAGCGCAGCGGGCGTGCAAGCGGCCATCGCCGGGGGTATGAGAGCCATTGGCATTGGTAAACCCGAAGACCTTCCCGGCGCAATTATGCATATCAACAATCTCGGAGAATTCGATTTCGATTTTCTCGACGAATTATAAACGTTTATCTTACCCCCCTTTCAACCCCATGATAGAATATTTCAAAGCAGACGCCTGGAAAGTTATCG
>CANHXF010000150.1 GCA_947464515.1 Flavobacteriales bacterium | reverse complement strand
ATTCAAATCTAGGTTCTGCGCGTTGCCTCTAAATCCATATTCCACCGGACCGTTTTGATTGGCTCTAGATGTTCCGCTGCGAGTAAGGGTTCCGTCTACGTTGTACTGACAAATGACATAGAGTTGTAAATAGGGTAAAACTTGCTGCCAATACTGACCAAAGAAGAGCATATCGCGCAATAAAATCATACAAGCATCTGTCCCTTCGGGTTCACCAGGATGGATATTGTTGTTGATTAGCACTTTTACAAGGGGAGTGGCTTGCACTTTAGGACCGGCTTCGAGGCCCACATCTCCGTTACCAAATCGGTCCATTCTATCCATGGCGGGACCATTGAGTTTAAGGACATAAATATCCTTGCCAACATCACCAAGTCCGATAGACTGCAGTGAGCAATAGGCGGGAAAGGTAGCGGCAAGTTGTTTGTACCAGGCCACACATTCAAAATAATTGGCGGTACCTTGTCCTTTTGATTTCTCGAAGGGGGTTAAAAGGGAATCGAAAGATTTTTGCATTTCAGGGCTCAGGGCTTTGCCCTTAGCCTTGCGCGCGCCTTCGGCGCGCATCATCGCCCCACTCAAACCCAATGTACCAAACTCATCCTTCGCTATAAATTCATATTCCCCAGAAACAAGCATCTTGCCAGGTTCTTGGGGCTGTTTCATTTTTTTCCCCTGTGCCAACAACACAGCGCTAAAACCCAAACAAACCAATAACGACCAAACTTTTAATCTCATCCCCATTATCATTATCTGATCCGATCCATACTGCGCACCAACCGCTCGTCTTTTCTAATATTAAAAACAGAAAGTGCCGCATACAATATCAAAAAATGGGGCCAAATAAAATGAATTCCAAACTGTCCTACAAAATTTTCATGCGCCCAAGACAGTAGAAAATATCTCAAATACAAAACCCCCACAGCCAAAATCGAAAAACCCAATGTTAACCATGCCGCTTTTAACTGGAGTTTGCGATTATTAAATAAAAACACTGTGGCTAATCCCAAAACCATCATCGCAACCGTAAAAAAAGCCGTTAGTAAATCGGGAGTATACATCGTATTCCCATCCGTCACTACCCCCGAGTAACTGTGCCAAAACATTAAAACATTTGAATTGCTATTGTCGTTCGCGGTGAACCAAGCATAGACAGGATCTTGCCACAAGTTGACATATCCAATAACGATAACTAAAATTAAAAAGATTGTTTGAATGCGCTGAATCATGAATTCAAACCTACCTAAAATTTGGCAATCTTCAATCCAAAAATATGCCTATTATTTCACAATTTCTGAGCAATTACACCGCTGAAATAACAATGCGCATCGTTGTGTGCTCAAATGGAATACTCGATTTCACATATATCTCACCACGATGGTAATCGGTAATGATACGCTTGGCCAACGACAAACCCAAGCCCCAGCCACGCTTCTTGGTCGTAAATCCAGGCTTAAAAATCGACTTCATCTGATCCCGAGAAACACCCTTTCCACTGTCTGTAATATCAACAACCGCCTTGTTTTTAATCAACTTCACGCTGCACTTCAGTACCCCTTCACCCTCCATCGCATCAATGCTATTTTTTATCAAATTCTCAATTACCCAATGAAATAAATTCCGATTGATCCTACACAAGACGTCCGACTTCCAAAATTCGGATTCAAAAACAACGCCCCTGCCCGATCTGTTTTTCATGTATTCAATAGCCTCAAACATCACCTCATTCAAATTCAAAGTTTCCAATACCGGTTCCGATCCAATCTTAGAAAAGCGCTCCGTAATAATATTCAAGCGATCAATGTCCTTCCTCATCTCCATTGGCGCGCCCTCCGGCAAATCCCCCAACTCCATCACCTGTACCCAACCCATCAAACTAGAAATCGGGGTTCCCAATTGATGCGCCGTCTCCTTGGCCAATCCAACCCAAACCTTATCTTGCTCAGAACGAGTGGAGTAGGAAAATGCGACATACGAAACAAACATAAATAAGGCTACAATGCCCAAAACAACATAGGGATAATACTGAAGCTGTGTCAATACCGTACTGCTACCGTAATAAACCTTAAAATCAACGTCCTTATCTACCGGAACTACGATGGCTTCATTCTCTATTTTAAATTCCTCCAACTTCGCACTCAAATACTGTTCTACACGCGTCCTTCCGCCAGTATCAATATTCACAAATTCCAAAATCACTCCTTTGTCGTCCACCAAAATCGCAGGAATCGTCGTATTCGATTGTACAACGCGCAACTGAAACCCCAAGTCACCGTCGCTATTTGGATCAGTTAGTATACTCTCCGCCTCGGCCCACATTTCCATTTTCTTCTTTTCCTCACCGGCAATTTTTACTACCAATCTCTGACTCAAATACAGGGTAATGATACTAATAATCAGGGCCAATAACATCAAAATAACCTTGATAAATCGCCTTGATTCGTAAATATTAACCATGCCCCGCTTTTTCATGTCACGACCCCGTCTTTTGAAAAACACATGAAATCAAAATTCGCAAATCATCCGTCACCGAATAATCACGTGCATAATTCATCACAGCATCCAATTCGAATTCTGTACCCTGAAACTGTTGCGCCACCTCAAAAACCGGCGATGCCAATTTGGGCAAACTAGCCGTGGCCCCCGTGCGTTTATATCCCACCCAAGTATTTCGACCAATCAACACAGAAATTAAAGAACGCAAACACTTTCTACCGCCCATAAAAAAAAGTAAAAATGGGAGCAATGGGAGCAACAGCAAAGAAATCATGACATCAAACACCCTCTTGTTCCTCAAATGATGAACCTGAGCCAAATGATAATTCACTTCCAAAGTAAACAACTCCCCAGGTAAATTTTTTGAGTCTGAACCAATGATCGTCTCTCCCTTTTCCGGGGCAATTTTTACTTGAACGGGCTTGGATTGAAAATCGTTCATGTGCGACATAATCCGCGACGAAGAAACGTCTTTCCCACTAAAAATGACCAAATCAGGTCGATATATCTCTAGCACCTCAGACATCTGATCCAAATGACCAATATACCCGGGCTGTCTCACTTCGCTCGCCGAAATCCATCCCAATACTTCGTGGTTCACTCGTCCGCGCTTCAGCAAATTTTCGATGCGATGATTCTCGGATTCTCCGCCAACCAAAATCACTTTCCTACGACCTCCGTGATCAAATCGAACATCCCCAATTTTAAGGGATTGAGCAATGCCTCTCGACAAAAACACCGCTCCTACAGCCCAAGCTGAACCCAAAGCCAATATCGCTCTAGAGAATTGAAGGTCCTTGGGGAGAAAAGCATACATTGCAAATAGAGCAAAGGATCCAACCAATGTGCCCCTAAATAATCTTCGTGCCACAAAAGGCTTGTCGTATCCGCCCCAGAGATAAACCGAAGCCATTACCAAACCAATGTAGATAGGAATATGAACGGAAAAGAATTCCGATGGATAATACCCCCGAACAAACTTGTGATACAATTCCCAATATTTGGCGATGCCTAGGTATCCGATGAAAATGAGTAAAAAATCAAACAACGGCAACCATATTTTTTCGGCCAAACGAGCACAAAAAGCAACCGAAGCCCTTAAATAAATTGCCATTTGAATGAAAAACGCAAACCTGCCAGCTACGGAACTGCTGTAGTGTTTTTTCGCAAAAAGGACCATTGCATTGTAAAACACCTTGACATAATTCGCCGTTTTTCGCTTGGTACTTTCGCCCTTATAATGGATGATGGTTGTACCCGCAAAATATACATTTTTATATCCACCCAGCGAGATGCGATAACTCAAATCCACATCTTCGCCGTACATAAAATAATCCTCATCCAGTAATCCCACCTTGTCCAAAACAGACGATCGCATCATCATGAAAGCACCACTCAAGACTTCTACATCATTCGTTTCATGCTCACTTAGATACTTCAAATGATAACGACCAAAAACGCGAGACTTCGGAAATAATCCGCTGAGACCCGTCATCTTAAAAAATGCGACCTGCGGCGTAGGTAACCCACGCTTACTTTCCGGCAAGAATTTCCCCTTACCATCGATCATCCTCACGCCCAAACCCCCAATTTCTGGGTTCGATTCCATGTGGGACACGCACAACTTTAAACTGTCTTCCTGCACCACCGTATCGGGATTCAAAAGGAGAACATACTTACTAGTGCTTAAACGCATCGCCTGATTATTGGCCTGAGAAAAGCCCAAATTCTCCGTATTGGCAATCACTTGAACCCACGGAAACTTGTCTTGAACCATACTCACACTGCCGTCTACACTATTATTATCGACCACCCAAACCTCCGCGTCCATCCCCACAATTGCCTTCTCTACAGAACGCAAAGCCTGCTCAAGAAAGTACTTGACGTTATAATTTACGATAACAACAGAAAGAGTATGCTGCATGTTTTGGGCGTAGCAAATTACAATAAATATTCGGTTCTCTGTGCGATAGACCGACCCAAAGTGACCTCATCGGCGTATTCGATTTCGCCACCCACTGCGATTCCTCGCGCGATGCATGTGACAGTGACACCAAAAGGCTTCAATTTTTTGGCCAAATAAAACATCGTTGTATCGCCCTCTACCGTTGCGCTCAAAGCCATCATCACCTCCTCAACCAAGCCCTTTTCTACCCGGGATATTAGCATCGATATGTTCAAATCATCCGGACCAATGCCATCCATCGGCGAAATCAAACCTCCCAAAACGTGATACTTGCCCTTAAACTGTGCCGTAGATTCAATGGCCATTAGATCACTAAAATCTTCAACGATACAAATCACACCCTCGGAACGACGGGGGTTTTTGCAAACATCGCATCGTTTGTGATCGCTCACGTTCCCGCAAATTTCACACAAATGCAATTCCGTTTTCAATTTTAACAACGCAGACGCCAAATTGGCGACCTCCATTTCTGGGCGCTTAAGCAAATACATCACCAATCGCAAGGCCGTGCGCTTTCCAATCCCCGGAAACGACGATAAGGCCTCCACTGCTTGCTCCACAATACCCGATGTAAATTGCATACTTTGCGAAATTACATCATAGTTTTTAGGTATTTATGAACTTGCATTTGATATAAAAAATCATCCTACCTT
>CANHXF010000149.1 GCA_947464515.1 Flavobacteriales bacterium | reverse complement strand
TAAAACTTGGACGTTGCGCTCAAAGTATCGGAGAAGGTTCCTGATGCGGGATTCGCAGCCACCCATTTAAAGCAGGGGTAATTGATGATTTTTCCGTTGAGTTGGATGGTTGATGTTGCGCATCCGTTCACAGCGACGGTTCCGGCATCAATCGAACTGGGATCGACAGGAATTTTGCAGCCATAATTGGTATAGGTTACTTTCCCGTTGGGGGTGAAATTTACGGTGGCGCCATCTTCTGCTCCGAGCGTCCCGTTCTGTTTTCTCAATGAATCGATGTGATAGATAACGGTATCGGCGTTGGTACCGTTTCTTAGGATAAAGGTTCGGGTTGCGGCGGCACCGAAATTGGCAAAGTGGCCGGCGGTATTGCCAGATTTTTGTACGGCGACATAAAGAGTATCGTTGAGTCCATCGAAACTCTGGGCGAGTTCATTCCACGATTCACTTGTGATGATCAATAATTGGGAATTCGCGGGGACTTTATCGGCGCTATTTAGTGGGATTAATAATCCGCAATTTCCGGCGTTTGTGATTGATTTGTTGAGGTAAGTGATTTTGGCTTTGGTGGTAGTTGTCCAGTTGGTGAGTCCACGCCAGGGGTTGCTGGTACTGTTCCAATTTACTCGACCTGTGATATATGTTGGGACTGAAAAATTTGCAATTGTTACAGGATTGGGTCCGATGATTAATCGAACCATTTCGTTCTGTCCTTCGTTTGAGCCATCGCAGGCATCAACCAAGACACTGACGATTTCAAAGGCTTTTTTTGTTGTGGGCCAACCGTTTTTATATGATTTACATGGCGACTGTCCATGCAATGAATTGGATAAAATGAAAAGTACGCAAATCAACCCTAGATGAATGTTGCCGATAAAGGAACGCAGTTTCATGTGGTTGTTAGAGTTAGTACAATTTGAAATCAGCTGTGGCTCATTTCGTTACAAAAATAAGAAATCGCCCCGATAACGCTGCAGCAATTGTGTGCAGTGTTATCAGGGCGATTTACAGTAATTCGTTAATTACTCAAAGATCACAGGGATCACTTGTTGTCCTTCTTTGGCGGAGATTTTCAAGTACCAAACGCCGGCTGATACTTGGACGTTGAACTCTTGTTGTTTGAGTTCGCGGATCGACCATGTCTGTCCAATTTGTCCTTGAATATTTACAAGTGAGATGTTGACATCATGCAAGGGAGTTAAGCAATTCAATACGAATGCTCCGCTACTTGGGTTGGGGGTCAACTTTAACATATTTGCAGGTATTTCTTTTAATCCATTTACGGCAAAGGTGATACAGGCTGAGGTGTCGGTGCAACTGTTTTCAGTAACTGCGAGTGCAAATTTCCCATCTTGAGTCGGTGTGAAATCTTTGTTGGTTGCCCCAGCAATTTTGGCCATGCTATTGTTACAATCAAGCCACTGGAATGTTGCAGCCGAATTGGTTGTTGTGGCGGAAAGGGTATTTACACTTCGAGTTGTGCCAACGTTTGCGTTATTGATCGTGACATTAATTGTGTATTCGATGCTATCACATCCTTTGTATCCTTTGATGTAGTCTTTTACGGTTTTGCTGGTTGTTACGACTTGAACGCCTGAGGGAACTTTATAGCTTCTACAAGCAACGGGGGACAATGATAGTTTGGTTGCGGTAGACATCTTTAAATTGATTGTGATAAAACTATCGCAGCCTGCTTTATTTCCACTGAACAGGGTATCGTAATAGGTTCCAGAAGCGGTATAGGTGTATTTGCCAGAAGGGCTTTTGTAGCTGTTACAAGCGGTAGGTGAAATAGTTCCATTGGTTGATGCCGATACTATGGTGTACTCGATAGCACTGTCGCACCCTGCAACGTTTTGAATGGTATCGTAATAGACGCCGGGTTTTTTGAAAACCAAACTACTGTTTGTGGGGCAAATGATGAATTTACATAGTTTCAAGGTGCGCTTAGCATTGCTCCCTTGTCTGATCGTTACAACGTGAAAGTCGAAACTATCGCAACCCAAATAGGTTTTGAATTTATCAACATAGGTTCCACTTTTGGTTACTGTGGTGCCATTGGAAAGAGTAGCCTTTTGGCATTCATCATAATAGATGAAGTTGGTGTCTTTATTGCCGATAGTCACAAAATAAGCGATTGAACTATCGCAACCCGCTTTGTTAAAAATTGTGACTTTGTAAGTTCCAGATTTGCGATAAACAGCGCCATTGATTGGGTTTACAAAGGAGTCACAGACTGTGACTTTTGTGCCGGAACTTGTGGGTTGGTTAATGGTTAATTTGATTGTCATCACTGAATCACAACCTCTCCATGATTTGATGGTATCTTGGTAAGTTCCAGATTTGGTAATTGTCTTTTTCTTTGAAGGCAATACGTATTTGGAACAGCGAGAAACGCTATATTTTGCGTAAGCAACTGTATCGCAGAAGGAACGACCTAGAACAAAATTTGACGTAGAGTCTTGAAGTTTAAAACCGGCCAAAGTGCTTTTGTTACTATTTCCAGAGCCATCTTTTAATGTTGAAATGCCTGTGTTGTTTTTATACGGATTCCCTTCGTCGTAGCTGAGCTGAAGCATTAATCCGTTGGTGCCGCTTTTGTATGATTTAAACATTCCCTCGCGGATTTCTTTAAATGATCTGGCATAATTCCAGACGCGGGTTTCTTCTAGCGTTCCTCCGTATCCCGTTGCAGGATCTACGATCCAAAGATCTGCACCTTTTGATGAGTAACTCAAGGTAAAGGTTTTTGCCATAGAATCGGTTAGTGACCCATCTACATAAATCCTAATCATGGCGCTATCGTAGGTCATGGCCAAGTGGTGCCATGCATTTTTTGTGAGTGTGATCCCGCTTGTTAAAGTGATTGTTGAGCTACCATCAAACAACTGAATATTAACTCCTCCGCCGTTTCCTGTTCCAAAGCGATATCCTTTTCCTTGGTGCCATAAAATAGGTGCACAATCAGCGCAGGGGCTAGAATTGAAATTTTTGGCGTACATCCATGTTTCCAAAGTGATTTGTGTTGGGCAAAGCGATGAGGTTCCGGTGACTACCACTTGGTCGTTCACGCCATCAAAATCTAATGCAACCACTTGCGAGAAAACGTTGGTCGTTGAAAATAAAAAGGCAATAATGGGTAATATTTTTTTCATGAATTTATTCTTAGATTTCAAATGTTATGAAAAAAATTGGGTATTCAAACAAATGTGCAAAAAATGGCACTTCCTTGATTCGTAATTTATTGGAGATTTGCATCTGGGTGATTATTAATCGCCTTTAATTATGGAATTTGGTAATTTTTATTTGATTTACTATTTCTATTCTGTTAGCTAGTCGATGACCAACAAGCGCTGACTCCGGCCCTGACGAGAGTTGTTTGAAATGCGTATGAAATAGATTCCTGGTTTGACGTTGATGGGTAAACTAAAGGACTCTGAGGGGTTGAATGGGGTTTCAATGACGATTCTACCTAGATTGTCGGCGATAGACACGATGCCATTTTTTACTGTAGAATTCAATTGATTATTCCCGGTAGTTATATTGATGTTCGATCCAACTTTTACAGGGTTTGGGCCAATCGATAAAGGGAGATTTTCAAAATTTGAAGTCTTGTTTTTACAGGGCAATTGGTTCATATATTGCCAAATTTCATTATTGAATCCAACGGCCATGGACGCGGTGCCACTGCCGCCTGGTGCGTTCCCCATTCGAATCAAAACCAATTTCTGACTTGGTACTACATCAATATATTGTCCATTTTTCCCCCATGCGCAATACATATCGTTTGGCGCATCGGGATTCAAACTACCATTGAATTTGAATTGTGAACCGGGAGCCATAAATGAAGATTTTCCATTGAGCCAAGTTAAATATCCATAACTTGGATTGATGTTTTGGCTGGTATTGGTTTGTTGCTTAAAATATTGCGTATCGCTAAGGATTGTTGTCCCGTCCCAAATACCTTGATTCAATAACAAGAGCCCAAATCTTGCCATGGTGCGGGCATTGGAGAAATAAACGTTTAAGTATCCGGATTTAACAAACAAACCCTTCATGCCAATTTTTGTCGTGAATTTCTTGGTGATATAGACATTCAAGTTGCCACCGGTTGCACTTTCAATCACTTTGTCCAGCAAAGTATAGGGTGCATTGTGATAGGCCCACCGGGTGCCCGCACTTGCCTTGTAGGTCAAGCATGATGCGAGTGTGCAGTCTGGATCGGCCCCGGCATCGTTCAGTCCGGTAGTCATTGTTAAGTGATGTCTAATGGTAACGCTATCTTCCTGCGCCGAGGTCAAAGAACTCCAACCCTTTCCCAAATACTTGTTGCTTGATTCTTGAATTTTTAGATAACCGTCTTGCTGCGCCAATCCGATGCTAAATGCGGTAAGTGTTTTGCCCGCCGATGCCCAATACCAGATACTGTCTTGCGTAAAATTTCCGAAATATTTCTCAAGGACAATCTTCCCGTCTTTCAATACAATGAACGCTTTGGTGTTTTTTTGATTGAGGTAGTTGTATAAGCTATCGATATTCTCGTTACACCAACCGAGGCTGCTCGGTGAAATCGTTTCCCAATTGCCTGTCAGTGGCGGGAAATAGGAGGTTTGTGCTGCGGCGAATCGACAAGATAAAAATGCTAGAATAAGCAGAAATGAACTCTTCCTTTTGATGGATGTGATTTTCATGACTTTATAATTGAGGTTATTAATGAATAAAGTGGATGCTGATTTCTTGATTTGTATAATTTGAATTCAAAGGTAAATGGAAGTTTTTAAGTAATTTGGACGCAATGAAATGGTTAGGGTTAAAAATAGCAACGTTTTTTCTTTTGTTTGGTGTCAAATGCTTGTCGATTTCTGCGCAACCGGCCGATGTTATTGAACGCATGCGGGCCTACAATGAGTTGAATTCACCAAGGAATATTTTCTTTTCGGATGGATTGTCATCCCCGTTGCCAAATCAAATCCGAAGAATTACCATCGACGACAGTGTAATGTTCAAGGCCCTCTTTGATTTGGCGCTGACGGACGGGCATGCATACAAGCGGTTGGGCGAGTTGTGTAAAGGTGTGGGTTCCAGATTGAGTGGGTCGGACAATGCCGAAAGAGGAATTATTTGGGCCGTTTCCATGTTGAAATCCTATCAATTTGACAC
>CANHXF010000148.1 GCA_947464515.1 Flavobacteriales bacterium | reverse complement strand
CCTATCGAAAAGGTTAAGCCATCGCCTGGCTTCTATTTGGTTGCGGGTTTACATAGTGCTGAAGCAAAAGCGAACAAGCAAATCAAAGACTTGTATAAGAAGGGTGTATTTGCATACAAAATCTACGATCCAAGTAACAAGAGTTACTATGTATTCTTGAAGGACTTCCCATCAGAGAAGGATGCTAACAAGGGTATTTTCTATTATGAATCTGCGGTTCCACAGGTTTGGATCCGTGAGGTAAAATAAATATAAGATTGCTTTTTGCGGTAACACATTGGCAGCATTCGTGCTTATAAATGATGACCCTCGCGGCCCAAATGGAACTTCTAAGTTCTTCGCCAATTTTTAGTTCCTGAAACTGGCGTTGTTGTGTTTTTCCTTTTTTATATTTCGGGGGTAATTTATTGAGCGATAAAAGCTTGGTAAATCAGATTGCAACCCATTTTTAGGGCTTTTTCTCGGATTTCTATTGGGTCTTTGTATACCTCAGGGTCTTCCCATCCATTGCCGAGGTCGCATTCATAATCGTAAAAACATATGAGTCGGCCTTCCCAGAACAAGCCATAGCCTATTGGCGATTTTCCATCGTGCTGATGTACTTTGGGTAGGCCAGAATTAAAAGTATAGGGTCCATGATAAATGGGGTGATTAAATGGTACTGCCTGAAATGTAAGTTCTGGGAATGCCTTTTTCATTTCTCGGCGAATAAACGGATCGATGCCGTAATTGTCGCAGATGTGTAGGAATCCTCCGGCAATGAGATAGTTCCTCAGGTTATTGGCTTCTTGGTCTGAAAAAACGACGTTTCCATGGCCCGTAAGGAAGCAAAAAGGGTAGCGGTATATATCAGTGGACCCCACCTCGGCTATCGCCTCGGTGGTCGCCAAATTTGTCCCGATATGCGAATTCGCATATCGGGACAAATTTGGCAGGGCTGTTCTGCTACTATACCAATCCCCGCCGCCATTATATTTGAGTCGACATAACTTCAGTTGATTGGCTTGCCCCGCGCAGCGGGGCAAGCCAATCAACTGAAGCCCTATAGCCATTGCAATCGTCAATAATTGACGTGGCATTTTCAATGGGATAGGCATTTTCAACATTTTAGTTTGTTAGATTTATTCTAGGTATTTCAATCGCAATTGAATCTGCGCCAAAACCATTTATCGATTCAATCAACTCTCACTATTTCAAAAATAACCAATACCACAAGAATAAACATCCGACAACAATTCGGTAATAGCCAAAAAAGGCAAATCCCTTCCGTTGAATATATCCAATGAAATATTTAATCGCAAAATAAGCCGTTATAAAACTAATCACATTGCCAATGGCTATGTCGACCAATTCGCTGCCCTGCTGTAACTCTTCCCAATGCTTTAATAACTTGTATCCGCCCGCTGCCGCTAAGGTGGGAAGTGCCAATAAAAATGAGAATTCAGTTGCCTCCGCACGGGTCAACTTGCCCTGTAATCCTCCGGCGATTGTGGCGGCGGAACGACTTACGCCAGGAATCATTGCCAAGCACTGGAATAGTCCAATTTTTATCGCATCTACAAACTTTAGATCCGAGATTTTTTTATCTCCAGGAGGGAAAATTTTTTCGATATATAACAATACAATACCAAATATTACCAATGTGAGCCCCGGAATCCAAGGCGCTTTCAACATCATATCCAAAAGGTCATCGAACAAAAATCCCAAAATGGCCGCAGGAATAAAACCCATGATCAAAATCGGATAAACCCATAAAGCGTCCTTTGAGAAGAAACGTTTCCAATACAATGTTAAGACACTGGCAATAGCGCCAAATTGAATTGCAATAAGGTAGGTTTCGTGCTCGCTAGGCGACATGCCAAGGAGTTCTCTAGTAATCATCAAATGGCCCGTACTGCTCACAGGCAAAAACTCGGTGAGGCCCTCAACCACACTGAGAATTAAATTCTCAATCCAGGTCATGGATTACGCTGCTTTCTTTCGGTAAAAAATTGCAACGATGCCCAAAATGAACCCTAACATAACTACGATGGGGGCAACGGTGAGCTTTGTGGTGTTGTAAATATCGGTTGTGCCCGACATCAACATGAATCCAATGACAAGAATCACCAATGAAGCGATGATTAGTATGTAGTTCTCTTTGGCAAACAACATCGGTTGTTGAGGCTTGCTTTCGATTTTCGAGGCGGGTTTTTTGATTGAACTCATGGCTTTAATATAAATTTTCGATCTTGGTGCGAAGATAACGTCGGGTACTCAACCAACTGCCAAAAACGGCCAAAATCAGTCCAAATATCGACACAGAAATACAAATTACAAACAATGCCATCACGCCAATATGTTTTGTGAAGTCGTTGATGATGGCAAAATCCTGAAAAATATAGGGTAAACCGTAAAAAATTATCAATAATAATCCCATCGCGATGGGTATGGCAATCAATGAATGTCGCACAAATGCCATCACATAAGGTCTAACAATAAATTTGTTTGTGGCGCCAACCAACTGCATGCTCTTGATTAAAAATCGATTTGCGAATATGCTTAACCGTGTCGCGCTTTGAATCAATGCAATCGCAACAATCAATGAAATTATGGCTGCGGCCGCAAAACCGATTTGCAAGCGATGCACATTCATTGTCATACTTTCTACCCAATTCCGCTGGTAAATAACATCTTCAACCAATGGAAACGTACGTAAATGTTTTGATTCGCGATCGATAAACTGAATATTGGCATAATCCGATTTTGGGTAAATTTCCAAACTCAGTGGCAAGGCGATAGACTCGGCATAGGATAAAAATTCAGGATCGTATTTTTCACTCATTTCCTTTACGCCGTCTTTGGGGCTAATGAATTTGGTCGTTTTAATCCAAGGCTCCTTTAGCAACGTTTGCTCGATTTTTCTTACTTGTGCTTCGGTGCTGCCATCAACAAAATAGAGGTCGATGCTACTGCTTTCCATCAAATGCTCGCTTAGCCCTTGGAATCCTACAATGGAAAATCCCAATAGTCCGAGCATAAACATCACTGAGGAAAGGGAGATGATGCTTGGCCAAGCGCTGGGTTTTCTTCGTTTGTTCGACATGTGAGGTGCTCGATTTGATGCGAAGATGCGAAAATCCGTATGATTTTGCTGTTGAAAGTTATCCGCATGCGTGGATATTTAGACACCTTACGAAAGCCATTTTTCATTCAATAATGAAATAGATGTTTAGAATTAACATTCAGGGCTTTTATTCAAGGACTCAGACAACAAAAACTTTGTTTACATTGTCTTTACATTGTATTTTTGAAGAGGAATTGCAATAATGGTAAAAAAAGTACTTTTGATTCTCTGTGTTATGTTCTCCCTTTCAATTCAATTGAAGGCGGCTGAACCTACGCAAGCGGCTACGAACTTAAAGGCCGGAACCATTACGTGTAACTCGGCGCAGCTCACTTGGACAAGCGGAAATGGAGCATGGCGTTTGGTGCTAATAAAAGAGGCAGCTGCAGTAGATGCTACACCCGCCGATGGGAGTTCATATTCGGGAAATGCAAGTTTTGGAAGCGGTGGGCAGTTGGGTACAGGGAATTTTGCTGTTTTCAATAATATTACGAACAGTGTAATAGTCACAAATCTTAAAGTAAATACTACATATCACGTCACTGTTTTTGAGCACGACGGTACGGGTCCGGATTATTTGACATCAAAAACGGCCACTATTAGTTTTACCACGCACAAGTTAACAGTTGCCTTTACTCACAAAGGGACGAATGATAGTTGTGAGAAATCGAATAAAATCACCTTTACCAATACGTCTACCAAATCAGCCAATTTTGGTTGGGTTAAATACACTTGGATTTACGGCGATGGTTCTCAGGATACTGGGTTGAATGCAACACACACATATGTTAAAGGAGGTAATTTTACTGTCAATTTGGTTGCTTCACCGGCATTGAATTGTGTAGATATCGCCACTACGCCTAAGGCAATTTTTATCGTACCGCGGCCTGTGAGTAAGCCGTTTGAGAAGGCGAATGATACAGTACAGTGTTTTGATGGGCACGTTTTCCGTTTTGATGACAATACACAATTGGCTAAAATTCCAAAGTGCGCATACATCAGGACGTGGTTTTTTAACGACCAAGACAGCGCCACGATCCCTAATCCAACCAAGTCTTATTTAGCTCCAGGTAGATATCGCATTCATTATAAGAGTGAAACACTTTACGATAACAAACAGACGGGTTGTACAGATACAGCAAATATGTGGGTAAAGGTAGTTGCGAGCCCTTCCTCTGGTGTCTGGGTGAATGATTCTATTCAGTGTTTGGTTGGTAACAAATTTGATTTTGACAACAAGTTTCCGGGATTAGTGAGTTTTAAATGGGATTTGGGCGGCGGTACAACGGCAATTACAAAAACAGTATCAAAATCTTTTGCCGCTGTTGGGGATTACCCTATCATACATGAGGCCACGAGTGTTGATGGCTGTACAGGTAAAGATACGATTATCGTAAAAGTGAAGCCCAATGTTGATCCGGCGTTTACGGGTTTGCCAGTAACGGCATGTCAAGGTGGTCCGGCCATTATGCTGAGTCCAAAAACATCGGGAGGTATTTTCAAGGGAGAGGCATTTACGGGGAATAGTTTCTATCCAACAAAAACCGGAAAGGTGACGATTAAATATGTCGTTCAAGACCAGTATTGTCCGGATTCTTCAACTGCAGACATCACTATTACGCCAAAGCCGATTCTGAATTTGGGTAAGGATACTACGCTTTGTGATGGGGCAAGTACAGACATTACTGTTTCGATTCCAGGTACAGTTCTGTGGAATGATGGATCTACTGCAAATATTAAAACCGTTTCATTGCCAGGTACTTACGGTGCCGTAGTGGATAACGCGGGATGTAAGGCATCGGACTCAATCAATATCAAAGTCAATGTTTCGCCATCAATTTCATTGCCGATGGATACTATTTTGTGTAGTGGCTCAATGGTGAAATTGGTTGCACCATTCTTGCCAAATACTACGATTAAATGGAGTACTGGTTCAAGTGATACTGTTATTTATGTAAGTTCGGCAGGTACATATACTTGCACTGTAACAAATGCGTGCGGAAGTGCAACAGATGATGTGACTGTGAATTTGATGATGGGGGATTGTGATTTATTTATTCCTACAGCAT
>CANHXF010000147.1 GCA_947464515.1 Flavobacteriales bacterium | reverse complement strand
TCAAACTTAGGATTTGAAATCGCATCGTTACAAGCTTCTTTGTCGGGTATATCACCCCACAATCCTGAGGCAGCAAGCAATAACTGCGCTTCGTTGATCATGGCTACGCCCAACAATGATTGGTTGTTTGCTTTCGCAGCTTTGGCTTCGATCAAACGACATTGTGCAATACCTTCAGTGTAAAGGTTACCCCAAGGCGTGTTGAAATCGCCCGATGTCATATTGTATTGCGCATAAGAGATGAACTGACGGTCATAACCATTGAAATGACCAGCGAAAATTCCAGCCAAACGAGCAGCTTCACCTTCGTTCACGATTACGTTGGCCAATTCGGCGCCTGTAATCATCAATGTAGGATCAGAGTCGCTAAATTGATTTGGGTTTGTTTTATTGATTTCGGTCATGTCCTTCTTACAAGATGACATACCCATCATCGCTGCAACACCTACCGAAAAAATGATTGATATTTTTTTCATTTTCGTAATTATTAAAGATTGAATTTGATATTAAACAAGTAAGATTTGGTACCTGGGTTGTTGAAATAATCCAAACCACGTCCGTTAGATACACCTGTTAAGTTGGTTTCAGGATCAACACCGTCGAATTTGGTCCACAATGCCAAGTTACGGCCGGTTACACCAATAGATATTCCACCTGGTACGCCCAAACTTCTGCACAAGCCGTCAGGCAATGCATAGGTAGCGCTAAGTTCACGGATACGAACCCATGAAGCGTCTTTGATGAAAGATTCAGAAACTGATCCAAATCCACCGCCTAAGCCAGTGTACCAAGATTGGTTCAACCAAACTTTGCCGTTGCCGTAGTCTTCAAGGTTACCACGACAAGTATAAGTGCCATCAGCATTTGTTAAAACAGAACCGTTCCCAGCAGTAGCTGCTCTAGCTGCGATTGTAGCGCCAGTGTAGTCTTTGATTGTTGCTGCTTCAGCGGCAGATACTGTAAACTCGTTGGCTGATTCAGGTGTGATACCGAAGTTGTTTAATACAGCATAGGTACCCGCCCACATTTGATTGCCCTGACAAGTTTCAACCAAAAGATTGAATCCTACGCGCTTCACGTTACCATTTACTCCTACAGAACCACGGTAAGTAGGGTTGGGGTTACCAATTACGCCTTCTTGAGGTGCTGCTTGTGGAAATCCATTGGCATCCAATACCAATTTTTCGTTTTCATCACGCAACCACTTTCCACCCCACATAGAACCCATCGCATAACCTTTTACAGCGCGAGAAGAAGTTCCTGTGAATCCTGCTAAGAAAATTGAATTTGCACCACCGATATCATTTACCATGTTACGGTTTAGACCCAAATTGCCATAAAGATTTAAAGTAACATTTTTGTTTTTAATCAAGTTGATGTTCAAGTCAGCTTCGAAACCTTTGTTAGAGATGTTTGCGGCATTTTTCCACTGACTAGAATAACCCGTAGAATTAGCTACAGTAACAGCCAATACAGCGCCATCAATTACGTTGCTGTAGTACGTCAATCCCAAAGAAATTTTGTCTTTCAAGAATTTCAAATCAGCACCCAATTCCATCTCTGTTTTCATTTCAGGCTTGATATCAGGGTTACCTTGTGTTGAACTGCGGTAGATTGAACCACCATATTGAGATGCATCTAAGTAATCTCCCCATCCGGAGGCAGAACCGGCACTAACGTAGTTCGTATTCCAAATGTATGCTGGAGGTGCAACACCCACACGACCCCCAGAGGCACGCAATTTTCCGTAAGAAAACGCATCGCTCTTCAAGAAGTCTTTTGTGAATTCGTAAGCCAAACTCGCACTAGGAGAAAGGAAACGATTTTTAAACGTTGATGATGCCTCAGACGCAGTAGTCAACTGCAAGAATAACTTGTCTTGCACATCAAAATCCAATACGGCATAAGCACGGTTGTTCTTTACTTGAGAATAAGAGTTGAACGGATCCATATTCGCACTCGTTGAGTTGATGAACGAATAACGATCTTGGTCGCGGATAATGAACTGTGATGCAGAACCACCAATGCTATAAAAACTGTTGTTGGTATATAAATAACCTACAGTCGTATTCAAATTGATGTTTTTATTCAACGCAAAATTGCTTTGGTTAATAAAGTGCATGCTCATTTCAGATTCCTGAATCATATTGTCAGTAAATGCACCATTGGCATAGCTGCTGGCAGAGTTTACTGGGAAATAAGTGATTCTGCGATCAGTCGACATATCATATCCAGCACGAGCGATGAACTTAGAATTCTTCTTCCACTGGTAACCCACTTCTGGGGTGATCATCACACGCATTACATCAGAAGTGTTCTTCTGTTCGTTGATTGTCCAACCTGGATTGTTGTAAGTTGGCACAGCATTACCCAAATAACGACGGTAACCTCTGTGCGCATTGAATGTTGGCACTCCACCAGCCGTGTAGTAAGTTCCTTTATAGTCTGTATTGTCGTAATCCGGAGAAGTACGCAAATAACCCAAGTAAAGACCATCTAAGTTAGATCCCATCTGGATTCTGTTTGATGTTACTTTAGCCAATGTTGAATTGAAGCCAATGCTTAGTTTGTCGCTCATGTTCTGAGTGAAGTTCAAACGAGCTGATGTTCTTCTGTAGTTAGAGTTGCCATTGATAACACCTGTTTGGTTCCAATCGGCAACGCTAAAGAATACGGTGCTCTTGTCGGTAGCATTTGAAATCGACAAGTTGTTATTCCAAGTAGTTCCGTTGCGGAAAACTTGGTCGCGGTTGGCATCGTTATAGACAGTTTTATCTCCTTTTTTAAGGATCGGACGATAAATATTGCCACTTTCGGCTTCAAAACGCTGGCCAGACATACTTACGGAGTCAGAGCCTGAACGAGAACCAATACGATCACCGAAGCTACCACCTGCGTTGGCAACCCATTTTCCGTTTGATCCTTGTCCGAAAGTACCCTGCTTTTCGTATTCGCGGTTTACTTGATCGATACCCAAAGTAGATGAAAACTCTACCTTCATTCCGCGCTTACCTCTTTTGGTAGTGATAACGATAACGCCATTGGCGGCACGAGTACCCCATACTGCAGCTGCAGCAGCACCTTTCAATACTTCCATTGATTCAATGTCAGAAGGATTTAAGTCGTTCAAACGTGATTGTTGAACTACACCATCTACACCGCCACCAACACTTGAGTTGCTAACAGGAATACCATCCACTACAATTAATGGCTGTGTGTTACCGGTAATGGTGTTTTGACCGCGGATTTGAATGTAAGCACCGGATCCGGGATCACCCGCATTTTTTGTGATTTGAACGTTTGATGCTTTACCCGTTAATGCTTGGATTACGCCACTTTCCCCTGAGGAAACTAGGCCTTTACCTTGTACTTGGGATACAGAATAACCCACTTTGCGAACACTTTTCGTTGTTCCCACTGCAGATACTGTAACCGTTCCAACATTGAGTGTGTCACCATCCTGCTGTCCAGCGGGACTCGAGGTCTGTGCTTTCGCAATCGGAAAGCCACAAATCCCCATCATGACAATTACTAGAAGTTTTCTTTTCATATTGTTTGATTGGTTTGAATTGCAACCTTAATAAATAAATGATGTTATTTTTCGATTAACATAGTATTTAGGTCGGTAAAAATCCCACAATAAACAAAGTGTCATTTCGACAATATCTAGTTGGATCGTATGGGATTTGTCAATAGAATCAAGGTAATTGGAAACTTTGAAAAGAATTATTCAATGAATTAGTGTGGATAAAATATTTTGGAGACCTAGGGTATTTTCAAATTCGTAGAAATGGAAAATAATCACGAAATTTGAAGATGCGCTGGTTAAAATTCCTTATGGCTTCTTTGGCCGTATTCTTGGTCGGAAATGTTATTTCCGATGCTTCAGGTCCTTCTTCCGGTTATACCGGTGCACCCAATGAGAATAATTGTACCAGTTGTCATTCCGGTACCTCATTGGTTACAAGTGGAACCAAATGGAATCGGGTTAGAATGAGCAGTAATATTCCAGCCACTGGATATTTGACGGACTCAACATACACTATCACTTTAACCTATGCTGAAACTGGGATTTCCAAATTTGGATTTCAATTAACTGCATTGAGTTCGGATAGTTCAAAAGCTGCGGGAACATTTGCCACAACAGATGCTAGAACTCAGAAAAACACTGGGTCGGTTAGTGGTTTAACCCGTTATTACATTGAGCATACAGCGAATGGAAATTCCAAAGTAGCAACGGATAGTACATCCTGGGTATTTAAATGGAAAGCACCAAGTAGGAACATGGGAAGTATTGTGTTTTATGTAAATGTGAATGCTGCCAACGGCGATGGAAATAGCACGGGTGATGTGATTTATGGCAAGTCATTTAAGATTTCTATAAGTACAAAATTGCCAGTTGCAACTGCGCGTTTGGTCGACACACCGGCTTGTGCCAATGGTTTTAGATTTGCAGGGTCAGCCACCAATAATCCAACATCATTTGAGTGGTTCACATTTGACGCATCGGGGAAATACAAGCTCTTGTCAAGTAAGCAAAACCCAACCTTATCGCAATTGGCGGGAAGTGTGAACAATGTGATTTACTTTAAGGCCTACAATTCCTTGGGAGAATCTAATACGGTTAAATTAACGTATACGGTAAATGATTCGCCGGTAAAATCAAAAGTATCGCCCGTTGGATCAAATAATATTTGTTCGGGTGATTCACTGAAAATCACCGCAATTTCTCAATCTGCTTTGGGCTATACCCAGCGATGGCTCCCAGTAAATAATTCCAAATTATCCCTATTTGTAAAGGACTCTGGCATGTATTTCAGCGAGTCGAAAAACAAAATTGGTTGTATCACCTATAGCGATACCATTCGGTTGAGTATCAAAAAACGTCCCACCGTGAGCGCGGAATTTACTCCTTCAAAAACAGCGTATTGCGCGGGAAGCCTCATCATCTTGAAAGCCAAAGGCAGTTTTGCCGATTCATTTGGAACCAATGTAAAAGGACCATTTAAAACCGACTCCATGATTTCTTTGTCGGCCAAATCGGGCAATACTTTTATTAACGTGTATTCCAAATCTTCCAATGGCTGTGTTAGTCCCGCCGTAAAGAAGTCTTACGTTGTTGCTGATTCTTCAACCAAAGTGATTGCGGCGACGTTTGATTTATCGCTCACGGCAGTCACAT
>CANHXF010000146.1 GCA_947464515.1 Flavobacteriales bacterium | reverse complement strand
TTGGGAAACTAAGCACAAACATAGTTTTGATCAAATAATTAGTGAATGTGAGATTGAGGGAAATTTCTTTATGGCTTTGAGTAATCCATGTTTTGAGATATGGATAATCCTACATTTTGTAGATCCATCGAGCTGGACTAATGAACAAATGGCAATGATTTACGAGAATCAAAAAAGTGGTGGGAAGAACTACTTGAGTAAATATATTTCAACTGTATTAGGAAAGGGTTATAGTAAAACTCCACCTATTTTGGATATGTTGCCATTCACGCAATTAGCAATTGACAGGGCGAAAATGATTGATAAATTTGACAAATATCCGAAAGAAGTTGGAACTCACATCTACAAATTAGTGGAGAAGTTAATTAAATAGCGATTATAAAGTCATTGCTGTTTCTGCCTTCATTGACCTAATTTTCTCTCACTTGAACAGGGTAATTTGACCTGGTAATAATATTCAATTGAGTCCCTGTTGAACTTCCAAAATAACACATTAAACTTGCCTCTGAATTGGAATGCAGTTGTCTGTATGGCGAAGAGGTTTAATTTTATCTTCGATTAAAGATTTGGTGTGGATTTAGATTGTTTATTTTCATTATCTTCGCCAAACCTAAGGAAACTCAATCTAGACAATCAAGCCCCCTTTTTGGCTGCTTGGTTTCTAAGGGGGTTTCCAAAGGTCAAAATAGATGTGAAAAACTTGATAAATAAAGAGTTGGGCGATGGGTTGGTTCGCCTCTCTCTCCGCTGAATTTCATCACTGAAATACGCTAAAACCCTGATTATCAATGATAATCAGGGTTTTTTGTTTTGAAAAAGTGGCTTTGAAAACGACTTTAAACGCCATAAAACGACACATTTATTTTGCAACTTGTGACGTGATTCCAAAAAAACCTAATTACGTCACAGTATGTCGCTCAATGTCGCGTCCTGTCTCGTTTTGACGTTTTTCAACTCGAGTTTTCGTCATCAAATTTGTACTCAAAATGGGGGGCCATTAAAGAAAAAAAACATGTCGTCAAAAACCACTTTCAGATTGATGTTTTACATCAACAGATCCCGTCCCACAAAAAATGGAGACTGCCCCATCAACATGCGTATTACCATCAATGGTGAATCGCTAGCTATGTTCACAAAAAGGTATGTGCAACCCGATGTTTGGGATGGCAAACTTGGAATGTGTAAAGGAAAATCAGCAGAAGCAAATGAAGTGAATCGTTACATCGAGGCTTTCAAGGCAAATGTTTACAACAAGTACGCTGAACTAAACTCATCCTTTGGACAAGCAACGCCTGAACTCATGCGTGATGCCATTTTGTGTGTTAATACCGGAAAATCTAAAACGCTTTGTGACGTTTGGGAAGATCACACACATGACTTGAAATTACTTGTTGGAAAAGAAACTTCGCAGGCAAACTATCAAAAGTACTGCACGTCTTTAAAGTGGATGAAGCAATTCCTTATGGAAGAGTATAAGATGCATGATGTACCAATGCAATTAATCAATCATCACATGGTGAGAAAGTTTGAAGTGTATCTGCTCACAAAAAGAATGTGTAATCACAACACTACCATTAAGTATTTACAAAACTTTAAACGGATTGTGATGATTGGGTTCAAAAACGGCTGGGTTAAAATCAATCCCTTTGCTGATTATAAATTGACCTTGCGTGAAGTTGATCGTCCGTATCTCACAGAGAAGGAATTGCAGAATATTATTAATTTAGAAATCTCGATTCCGCGTTTGGAGATTGTTCGTGACCTCTTTGTTTTTTCCTGCTTCAGTGGGCTTGCCTATATCGATTTATTTCAGCTAAAGGCCTCAGAACTTGAATTTGCTTCTAACGGTATCTTATGGATTCGTACAAGGCGACAAAAAACAAAAGTGAAGGCACAAATCCCACTTTTAGCTGAAGCCACATTTATCATTGAGAAATATTGTGACTTAACAGTTTTGAAAGCGGAAGAAAGAGTGTTCCCTGTACTCAGTAATCAAAAAACAAATGCTTACCTCAAAGAAATCCAAACGCTTGTGGGGCTTGAAAAAATATTAACCTTTCACGTGGCTCGACATACGTTTGCAACTACGGTAACGATGATGAATGGCGTACCGATAGAATCTGTTTCTAGAATGTTGGGGCATAAGGATATAAAATCAACACAGCATTATGCCAGAATAGTAGATACGAAAATTGGAAATGATATGATGGATTTGGCCAGCAGAATTGGATCCCGTCTTTCTTTTCCAGCTGGGTATAAATAATTAATTCAACTATGTTCTGGATGTGAATCAAAAGACAACGGAATGAATGAGGCCTCTTTTAAAGTGCGAGCTTACGGCTACGGTGAGCTCGCACAATTATATTTCCCGAACATTTCAAAAAAGAGCGCTACCTGGCAGTTGCGAAGATGGATAGTGTCTGATAACAACCTATGTCTTTCCTTGTCGAATATTGGTTATAAAAAAGGTTTACGACTACTTAAGCCATCGCAGGTGCAACTAATTATTGATACATTTGGCGAGCCTTGAAAGAATTGTTTGATAACTTTCTGTCGAGCAATTAACTTCGTACAATATCATGAACATTAAGTCGATTGTAATATTGATTTTCATTTTACCAATCTCTATTTTTTGCCAAATAGATAGGACAAGGTCATGGTATTTTGGTGAAGGCCTGAAGATTTTTTTTACAAAGGACAATCAATTGAATGTTAAAACTGGATTGAATGGATTTGCTGGAGAAGGATCAGGTGTTTTCAATGATAGCGCGGGAAATCTTTTATTCTATTCGGATTGCTGTCGAATGTATGATTCTAATAATAGTGATGTCTGCACAAACTTTACATTAGGAAGCAATGGGAGTTCTTCTCAATCATCAATTCTAACGTCTGTAAACGATAGCATTTTACATATTTTCTCTACATCTTCTGTTATTTATAATACGGGTTTTAAAAATGGTGGTTTCAATTACTCAAAATATGATATTATTGAAAAGAAGTGGTTGGTTAAAGCGATGACTTTGGACAAGTACTCTGCTGAAACCCAAGCTTTTGTGAACCACCAAAACGGCAAATGGCAATGGGTTGTAAGGCATAGTAGACTAGGTGATACTATTTACAGTTATCTGCTTACTGAAAAAGGGCTTGAGACATGCCCAGTAATTAGCCATGTTGGGCCTTTTTACGATGATTGGTATCCAGGTCAGGGTAAATTGAAATTCAGTGCGGACGGTAAGTATCTTGTTCTAACACCTGCTTTTATGGCAAAAATTATTTTATGTGAGTTCAATAACCAAACGGGAAAAATCAAAGAAATTTTAGATGTGCCCTGTTCTTATGCGCGAACAGCAGAATTTAGAGATAATTATTTATTTATTGGTTGTGTAAGAGATGGTAAAATTCGGCAATACTCCTTAAAAAATTTAAATTTGGATAGTTTTCAATTGAGCAATAAAATTCTCTTTGATACTGCTGATGAATATTCATTTGCGGATTTGCAAAACGCTCCCGATGGAAATATTTACGTTGGAACTGGGTCCAATCGCTTGGGTAAGCTATCTAAAGACAAGCAAGGTGTTTATAGTTTTTCATATACCCCTGAACTCTTTGGTAGCAAATACTGTTCAGGTGGTCTGCCAAATCTAAACGCGAGCTATTTTCATACACCGGCCATTGATTTTTCTTACACATTTCAGTGTAACACAAATACGATAAACCTCAAAGCCAAGGACACCATTGGTGCGAGCTTTTACGAGTGGGAGTTATCCAAAGGAAAAACTCGTCAAATCAAATACGGTAAAACCCTTTCGCACGCATTTACGGATTCTGGCGATTGGATTATTCGTTTGATTTGTTTTGGCAGTAACCAAAATGACACAGTCATAAAAAACATTAGAGTTCTTAAGCCATTGCCTAATGCCTTCCTCGGTGAAGATTTGCTATTTTCAAAAAGTACAGCGGTAACTGGAATGTTGATGGGTCCCAAAAACATGCATTGCGTGCACTGGTTTAAGCCCGGAGATACCGCAGAGACAATCAAGCAGGATTTTGGATTTAAAGATACAGGGCTCTACATATGTCGTGCCTTGAATAAAGTCATGTGCGAGTACCAAGATACAATCAGGGTCAGGGTTTGTGACAGTTTTGCCCAATCCGCAACGATTACTCGAAGGAATGACAGTCTATTTACGAATACTTTTGCAGCCAAATATCAATGGTATAAAAATGATACAGCATTAACTGGCGCAACCGGTAAACAGATTAGATTGTTACAAAATGGTAGTTATAAACTTCGTACATGGAACTATCAAGGGTGCGACAGCTTTAGTGCTTCAATTCAAGTGAAAGCTCTAGCAGTGAATCACTTGATGACCGGTGAAATTAATCTATTCCCAAACCCCAGTAATGGAGAATTTCTCCTAGAAACGCCATCGCAGAAAATACAGCAAGTTGAGATTTTCTCATCAGATGGTAGATTGGTTTGGTCTGAAAATTTTTCTACAAAACGGAATTCTCAAACAATTAAATTCAATGCAAGAGCTGGTATTTACTTAATGAGAATCAATGAGACGGTTTGGCGAAAGATTGAAATTGCAGACTGAGAGAGCCCCATCCAGAAAATTTCAAAGACTTTTTCTAACTACGTTGGAATAAAATTTCACTATCACTTTTCCTAGAACTACCTCGCATTACCTCACAGGACCTAATTGGTCCTTTCTTCAATTATCCATGGTGGAAGTTTGTATCCTAATCGATGCAAGACTTCATGCAACATCACACACATACTGCCTTGTTTACTACAGCCTCAGGGGTTGTAGGCGGCGTGGGTAAAGCCATTTCGGCGAAGCCACTATTATTGGCTATTACGCTACCAGGACTATCTACAGTAATAATTTACGCTGCGGCATCGGCTGCTGCTGGCTACCTGGTTAAACGCATCTTGGACGCTGCTTCCAAGAAGCTAAATCAATTCTTCGAAGAAAATCCATCCAACGACAATGAATAAATGGGTTGGCATAACGTTGGGTGCGGCGGCCGCTTACGGCATTGTGCGGTTTCTGCAGGTGCAAAACGTAAGCGATCAAACCAATATCACATTGGTTGATCCTCGCATTCACGATGTCAACCTTGGGGGACTTTTTATAAGAACAGAAGTACAAGTCAACAATCAAACCATAAATTCTGTAAG
>CANHXF010000145.1 GCA_947464515.1 Flavobacteriales bacterium | reverse complement strand
CCATTTCGCGCGCTTTTCTAGCTGCGGCACGGGCTTGGGCGGCGATGATTACTTTGTCGACAATAATTCTAGCTTCTTTGGGGTTTTCCTCCAAATAGTTGTCGAGCATTTCACCCACGGTCATATCTACAGCACCCATTACCTCGTTGTTACCCAACTTAGTTTTGGTCTGGCCTTCGAACTGTGGCTCTTGCACTTTCACCGAAATTACACCGGTTAATCCCTCACGGAAGTCATCACCCGAAATTTCAATTTTTACTTTTTCCAGCAACTTCATCCGTTCCGCATAGGATTTCAATGTACGCGTTAAGGCCCTTCTAAAGCCCGCTACGTGCGTTCCACCTTCAATGGTGTTGATGTTGTTGACATACGAGTGTAGGTTCTCTGCATAACCCGTATTGTACTGGAAAGCAATCTCCACTGGAATACCATGCTTGTCGCTTTCAGCATACACTGGGAAGGGAATCAATTTCTCACGTGTTCCATCGATAAAGGTTACGAATTCTTTCAAACCGCCTTCGCTGTAGTATTCAACGCTGCGGAAGGAACCGTCTTCTTCGGCTTCGCGCTCATCGCACAACGACAAACGGATTCCTTTGTTCAAGTACGATAATTCACGCAATCTATTTTGAAGCGTATCGAAGTTGTATTCAGTGACTTGGAAAATGGTATTGTCTGGCGTGAATTCAACCACTGTACCTCTGCGATCTGAGACACCAATTTCCTTCACTGGATATTGAGGTTTTCCGATTTTATATTCTTGTTGGAAGATTTTTCCTTCACGGTAAACGGTAACTTTTAGGTCGGTTGAAAGTGCATTCACACAACTCACACCCACACCGTGCAAACCGCCCGATACTTTATATGTATCCTTGTCGAATTTACCTCCAGCGTGCAACACCGTCATTACCACTTCCAATGCACTGCGATTTTCTTTGGTATGTAATCCGGTTGGGATACCACGACCGTCGTCCTCAACGCGAATGGCATTGTCTGGCAAAATGAAAACCTTGATGTTTTTACAGTGACCCGCTAACGCTTCATCGATACTGTTATCAACTACCTCGTAAACTAAGTGATGTAAGCCTTTTGCGCCAATATCACCAATGTACATGGCAGGTCTTTTTCTAACCGCTTCTAACCCTTCTAATACCTGAATATTGTCCGCGTCATAATTCGCTCTACTTAAATCTTCCGTCATCTGACTTTGTTGTTATTATTTGATTCGTAAAAATACCTTAAAACCCCGCGATTACAGCGGAAATGGGGTAGGTATTATCCACAAATTAACAACGAATGAAGGGATGACTTAGCGCATCCTCAACCAACCCAAATAATACAAATAATTGATTCCCGATTCTTGTCGTTGAAAGCCATAATCCAATGCCGTTAATTGCGCATCGAGTAGTCTTATTTCACGGGTGTTAAGAATGAAAAAGTTGACATCACCTGCTTCAAGTCGTTGCTTTTCCATGGAATACAATTTCCACTGATTTTCGGCTACGCTGTTCCACTGTTTAGATTGCTCAGAAATGATCGCGTATTCCTTATACAGGGCGTCTGATTTTACTTGATAGTTACGCAGTTTGTTTTGAAGATTGAGTTCTTGTTGTGCGATGCCAAATTTCATCATATTGTATTGACCTCGTTGCTGTCGTAAAAACAATCCAGTTTGAAAACTCAAGCCAAAGCCATACGTTTCATTGATATTTATGGGGTCTGGGTTGCTTAAATTTCCTGGCTGATAATATCGATATTTCAAATCCAGGTTGGGCAGCATTTGATTCTTCGTGAGTTGGAAATCAAGTTTTGAAGATTGCAATTTGATTCTGCTCATTTGGATGCTAGGTTGAATAATTGGGGTGGAGTCTCTTGAGAATAGGGAGCTATGTGCTTCTTGTACGAGGCTGTCCACCCAGTCCATGCCTAGTCTGCTGGGCCTAGATTGGGTTGCAGGCTCCACCGGATTTCCATTCGCATCCCACAAGTACATACTGAGCAACAAACGTTGTTTTTCGGTTTTCCATTCATATAGCCTTCTCTTGGCCTCATATTGCTGCCATTGGACAAATGTCTCCATCGTGTCCACAGCATTCCCTGCACCGGATAGCAATAACTGACGTAGTCCCAATTGTCGTTGTTTAGCCAACGCCGCCACTTCACTAACCCGATTCGCCGATTCATAGGCCAAAAACCACTCAGAATAGGTCAAAACAACCGCATACATCACATCGTTTACCATTTGGTCACGATATGCTTCACCCATGCCCAAATTGATCTTCGCCTTTGCTAGTGTCGTTCTACGATAATCTGTAATCAAATTTTTCAATAGCGGTATCTCAGTTTCGATGAAATTATTCCCTGTTTCTGAGAAATAACTACCATCATAACTCCGATTTCCCAATTTGATATTTCCCCCGGTGTATAAAGGCACATTTAAATCAACAGATTGACTTTGGTATTGGTTATCCTTGGTCGAAATATTATCGCCCCGCACAAATGCAATGCTAGGATCAAATGCACCCCTGCTTGCCATCAAATTCGCATCTGCAATAGGTCGGTTTAGCTTCGCCTCTTTGATGCTTGGATGATAGGCCAAAACTTGACTTACAACGTCGTACAGTTGAATTGTAATGTTGCTATCGTTATTGTTTGATGCCACTGTAGCAACTGCGGTTCCCACCAATGAAAAAGAAATCGCACAGAATCCCATGCACAATATCGTTGACCTCAGGGAATACAGGGCCTGGAGTAGATGTGATTGCGATAATTTTATCATTTCTTAGGGCTTTTTTTATCTACAGTTGGTACATAAAAATCGGCAGGAAAACCATTTAATATCCGCCATAATTCATACCACACAGGCACAGTTTTTAGCAACATATAACCGCGGGCACCCACACCCAATTTCAAGGCCGAAGGCCAAGCTTTTTTCGTGTTATCAGATTTTACCAGTACCCTATATTCGCCATTTTCATCTACCATGTTGTCGACTCCGTAAACGGTGCCATAGAAAGTACCAAAACTGGCGGCAGGCCATCCGCTGAACACAATTGTAGGCCATCCATCAAATACAAAATTGACAGTTTCTCCAACATCTACAAGCGGCATATCGTTCGGTTGTAATTTTAGCTCTACAGCCAACGAAGCCCCGTCTGGGACAATGGTACAAATCGCTTGGCCTTCTTTTACGGTTTCATTGAGTCCCCGGATGGAGGTTTTAGATATGTAACCCGCTTGCGGCGCCGTGATGATATAGAAACCATTTCTAATGTTGTAATTGTTGTAACTATTCCTGAGTTTACTAACCTCCGCCTCGGTTTCTAACTGCGATGATATGGCGGAAAATCTGTCACTTTCGGTTTTTGCGAGCTTTTCACCATACTCAGATCTCACATTGCGATACTCAATTTTGGCTGTTTCAACGGCGTTGTTCGCACTTCGTATTTTGGCTTCCAAACCTATCTTTTTGGCTATCGCATCTTGATACTTTAACCTGCGGTTTTCAACGTCCAAGGGGCTTCTTAATAAATCAATCGCCAACACACTGTCGCGTTCGTACTGTTTCTTTGCAATGTTCACGGCAACAACGGCAGCTGTTAATTCGGCCTGTTCTATTTTGAGTTTGAATTGTTCTTGTTCGATTTTATTGAGTGCTTTGGATTGACTTAAATCACGATTGTTTTCCAACTGTTTGATTTGTTCGTTGATTGCATCGATTTTACTGGTGTAACTGAGAACCGATTTCTCTTTGGCATTGATTTGCAATTCGGTTTGATCCAATAGCGCTGGATCTAGATATTCCGTCTTGATCTCAGTGAGTACAACAATCGTATCACCTTCTTTCACAAAATCGCCTTCTTTGATTTTCCATGCACTTACACGTCCTGCGATGTTGGTTTGGATTTCTTGCGGACGTTGGTTGGGCAACAATGTAATTACTTTACCTGTGGCCTGTATGTTCTGTCGCCAAGGCAAAAACATGCTTCCAAGCAAAATGAAGAACACAATGCGCAATCGAACAACCATAGCTCTTCCAATCCAAACGCTATCTTTCAGCCAATAATTCGGAATTTTTTTGTTGGAATTTTTCATGTTTTTAAGATGGTTGATTGATGGATTCAATGCCGTTTAGTTTTTCTAGTGCAATACCGCCGTCGTACATGTTCTCGACAGACAATACCAACTTTTCAGTGGCGTCTAATAGGGTGATGATCAGGATTTCGGAAGCAAGAAATTGGCCCAAACTGATTTGATTACCAACGAGTAAGTAACTGCCCACGATCAACATCACGGCGGTGAAAAGGGTTTTGGTAAAAATCGCAAACTTGGCTTGCTTGTACAAAACTTTAAAATGGTCCTCTCGATGCTTTACATATAAATCCACTGAGTTATGGAAATTTTCCAAGTGCTTGGTTTCCATTTCGGGGCTTTCACCGCGCTTGGCGAGGCATAAAATGGTTTCATAGGTGCTAAATTTCATGTTGCTTTCATTTCTAGCACTTTCAAATCCTGATTTCCAAGTGTAACGAAATCCCAAAGCTATGGTTAGGAATATTCCGATTCCTACCAATATAAATAATGGGTGATAAATGGTTAGAAGTAAAATACCAACGATGATTTGCAATGCACTCTTGGTGAAATCCGCAATCAATTTTGAAAACGATTTTTGCAAGGTTACAATGTCTAAAAATTTCCTAGCTTTTTCCGTTAAGTCTATGTCGTTTCGTTGTACGATGTTCTCTTTGTAAATCCATGCATACCTAACAAATAGCTTCTTTTGTATGCTCTCCAATATGCTAATTTGGGCCAATTTTGTACTTCCTGAAAGTGCCACCAAAACGGTTGTCATTCCCACAATTATC
Organism: Flavobacteriales bacterium; assembly: GCA_947464515.1. Taxonomy (GTDB): domain Bacteria; phylum Bacteroidota; class Bacteroidia; order NS11-12g; family UBA955; genus UBA955. The sequence continues at coordinate 341 of CANHXF010000145.1, read as the reverse complement.
ACCCAACTCGAACTCAATTTACCCGCCATAACCGTTCCCACCAAAGCTTGTATTCCCAAGGGGATGGCCAAACTCAATAATCCAGAAACGATCGCATAGATTAAGATGAATTGAATATTCTTCTTTTCTTTGGTAACCCAATTCCAAATCAATTTGATGGGTGTATTGGATACTTGATTTTCTTGTATCATGTTTAGATTGATACAAAATTAGGAAGAAAATGGTTTTATTTACCTCGACCTTGAATCATAATCAAAGCAGTGTAAAGCATGATTTTGAAATCTAATCCCAATGACATATTTTCTAGGTATAAGATATCGTATTTCATGCGGTCGATCATT
>CANHXF010000144.1 GCA_947464515.1 Flavobacteriales bacterium | reverse complement strand
TCCGGGAAACCACCAGTTCCGATATACTCTGCAAAAGCCCTATCTAAGTTGTTGGATTTGCCTGTGAAGCTGATGAATTCAGCGAATGAAAATGGTAGGACATGGATTTCATAAGCTCTGCCGGTTAGCAATGTGGCCAATTCACTGGATAATAGGAAAGCATTGGAGCCCGTAACGTATAAATCTATGTTCGGGTGAACATAAAGGCCCTCCAATAATTTTTCGAATTCTTTGACGTTCTGGACCTCATCAATAAAAACGTAGTTGGTGACATTGTTTTTTAGGTGCTCAACGATAAAGTCGTAGACGTCTTTCCAACTTTTTTCTGCCAAAAATCGGAAGTCTGGCATGTCAATATTGATGGCGATGATAGAAACGGCTTCATTCTCGGCACGCAATACATCTTGGAATTGCGACATTAATGTTGACTTGCCACAGCGTCGAACACCGGTAGCAACTTTAATTAAATTCTTATCCTTGAGCACTTTGAGTACATCGAGATATTGGCTTCTCAGAACCGTTTGCATAGAACGAATATACTTCAAATTCCTAAAACTTCTCAAAAACTCAAAGTTTTAGGAAATGAAAAAACCCTTGCAGATTCAATATCTACAAGGGTTTTGATTTTTTGGTTGTGGTATCGGGCGGAATCGAACCGTCGACACAAGGATTTTCAGTCCTTTGCTCTACCAACTGAGCTACGATACCAACATGTAGGGCTTCAAAATCCGAAGAGTTTTCTGCCTAACGGGCTGCAAAAATAAGAAAAATTCAGGATTTCCCCAAAGAGAATCGAAATTTAATGTCCGCCCGCCGCTGGACCGATTTCAATTCCCTGTTTTTTGAAGTGATTTGTCATGGTAATTGCGTAGAATGCCAAGTAGGCAAAGCACACAACACCAACCCAATAGCTGTTCAAAATACCTAGCAATTCGGGCGATGATAATTTCCCTTGAAGGACGCTTACGAATCCGCCACCCATGATCATCATGATGAGGAAGTTGGAGCCTTTCGACATCTTGCTGCCGAGTCCGGTGATGGCTAATGTGAAGATACAGGGCCAGAGAGTGGAGCAGAATAGGCCTACGCTTACGAATGCCATTGCGGCGGTCATTCCACCACTAAATATGCCAACAACCAGGGCGGTGATGCCACAGAGGCTGTAAATGAGTAACTGTCGGGCTGGGTTCCCTTTGCTTAAATAATCCACGATCACTAAGATGGCTATCATCCCGATGTAAGGATAGAATTTTGATACATCGTAACCGGCTTTTGTGTTCACCGCCAAGTACACGCCAAAAGCGGCCAAAGGCAATAAAAAGCGAAGGACTTTTTTCATCGTATCGCTCACATTGAAAGAACCGGCAGAGCTGGTCCATCGACCGATCATCAAACTGGCCCAAAACAACGAAATGAATGGCGCAGCGTCGCGGGTGGCAATGTTGAGGTTGGTTTTTAGGTATTCGCTGAGGTTTCCGGCGGTGCTCACTTCCACGCCCACATACAAGAAAATGGCGATCATACCCATCCAAACTTGTTTGTAGCTAAGGACACTTTTACCGTCGTTGATTTCGTCTGCCGCGCTTTCGCCTGGTGCTTCAACGTCCACTTTTAAACGATAAAACACGATCGCGAAAATCAAGAACAAGGCACCCAAAACGAGGTAGGGGATTTTTACGGCAGAAACATCCAATTCGGCGCCGGATTCAGAACCCATCGCACCAAAAATCGCAAAGGTGACCAAAAGCGGGCCGATGGTGGTACCGAAATTATTGACGCCGCCAGCCATACTCAATCGCTGTGAACCGGTGTCGCGACTTCCCAAAGCAATGGCCAAGGGGTTTGCTGCTGTTTGTTGTAAGGAAAAGCCAAGTCCAACCACAATCAATCCGCTCAAAAGCATGGGAAAAGAGGCGGTATCGGCGGCGGGGATGAACATCAAACTTCCGATGGCGCTGATTACCAAGCCCAAAGCGATGCCTTTTCCATAGCCGATGCTACCCAACAGGTCTTTTTTCATCAAATAGGAAATCAACATGTAACCGAGAGATCCAAGGGTGTAGGCGACATAAAACACGAAGGAAATCATCTGGCTTTGCCATTGCTCCAAATGCAATTTGTCTTTGAAAACAGGGATGAGGATGTCGTTGCTGGCCGCTACAAAGCCCCAGAAAAAGAAAACGCTCACCAAGGTGGCAAATGCGCGGGTATGGTTGTGTTGATTCATGGTTTTAGGATGGCTTGCAAAAAACAACATTCCCCGCTCAAATCCAACTACTTAGAGAATTATTTTGGCGCAAATGCAGTATTTGCAAGGATTTTCTTGGTGAATATTGTAAAATCGACAATAATTAATCCTGCGTTCTGGGATCGAATCGCGGAATGGGAACTCGATTTGTTACTTAGATTTACGGGCTTTCAGTTTGCGGGTGATAGCATACGGTGCCCATGCGAGGAAGAAGAGGCCGAGTGCAATGATATCGCCTTGAATGATATACCAAGGCCAAGGCATCAAAATGTCTAAAATGGAGGCGGTGAGGGGTTTGTGGCTGAGGAAAAAGTAGTTGGCTTGCGGACCTACTAGATAGTTTACGCCGATGCAGACGATAGTAAAAATCTGAAGATAGCCGTAGGCTTGAAACACGTTTCTCGCTTTGATTTCGGGCGCTCCGATGCGCAGCAGGTGGATTACAAACATCACCAATCCGGTATGGGCAACCCAGAATTTACAGAAATTGTAATGGGGGAATCCTTCGAAAAGGGCGGGCGTAATGACGGCGTTGAAGGTGAAGACCCAGACAAAGAAATACATCATATACCACACCCAGGCTTTGGGTTTGTAACTGTAGGCCAAGGCGGCGAAGGCGAGCCAATTGCAGGGGTTTAGCGGCAGGTCGTCGCCCCAGTTGTATTTTACGTAATGGGGGTCGGTTAGGGGGAGGTAGCTGACATACGCTTTTACGAATTGCCAAATCAATACATTTCCCACCAAGGCCCAAGCAAAACCACGGGTGATTTTGGTTTGCAAAGGCAGCGGTGATTTCAGGGCCCAACGCGTTGTGAGTATGGCTATTATGACGAGCAGTCCAACGGCGATAATGTGCTCAGTTGAACCGGCACAAAAGGAATTGTTAGGGTATAGATAAGGATTCATTGACAAGTCGTTGGCCCGCAATTTATCGCAAAAAAATGATTTTCAAATGAAATTAATGTTGCCAATAATTTCGCAATTAACCAAATCCCATGGCTTTTTTGGTGCGTAAGGGCTGGTCGATGATCTTTTCGTTTTCGCTGATTTCGCTGATGAGGTCGAATTGTTTTTGGGTGTTACCAAGGATTTTTTCGATATCGTATTTGCGTCTCACATTACAAATTTCCCCGGGTGAAAAATCGAATCGTTTGGCCAGTTGCGTAGCTTGTTCCATGGGGATGCGGTGGAAATAATTCTTCCAGACGAGGGCGCAAGTTTGGGTGTCGGGTTTTGCAAAGCCCACTTTATAGAGGAAGCGACGTTCGAAGGCTGCATCGAGGTTGCCGGTGAGGTTGGTTGTGGCTAGAATGATCCCTTCCATATTTTCCATTTCTTCCAAAAAGATATTTTTGAGGGCGTTGTTCATGGAATCTACGCTGGTGCTCACATCTACGCGTTTGCTGAATAGCGCATCGGCCTCATTGAAAAGCAGGATGCATTCTCTTTGCGATTGTTTGCGCAGTTTGCGATATTGTTTGAAGACGTTGCGGGCGTTTTTTTCTGATTCGCCAACCCATTTGTTTTGGATTTGGGCCACGTTGACCTCCATGATGGGTAGGTTGTGTGATTTGGCGAGTTGCAAGCAGAATTCGGTTTTTCCTGTGCCGGGGTATCCGTAAAGGAGGATGGAAATGCCTTTGTTTTGGGTGTGAAACGTTTCGTTGATTTTGGCGCGGATTTGTGGCTGAAGCATGCGTTGTATAGGCTTGAGCTGCAGTTGCGTGGGCTGATCGAACAGCAATTTGATGGGTGCGATTTTCTCCGGCGCGCGATGCGGAACTGTGATTTGTTTGGCTTCCAAGAGGCTCTCAAGTATGTCGGGACTCAACTCGGGTAAAAGCGCTTGTATGCCTTCTTCGGTTACGGCAATTTCAATGTCATCGTCGAGGAGGTCTTTCCCCACAATTTCGAAATAACCCATTTGGAATGGATGCCAATTTTCATTGAGAATTTGGGCTTTTTTAAAGGCTTTGACTTCCCAGTGCGGACGTTCGAGGAGATGAAAGAAGTCGTTTAGGCTGATGGATTCATCCACGACAACTCTTTTCGATAACGTAGCTAAATAAAGCAATATTGCGATATCAGAACAGGCTACAGTTTCGATGTGTTGTTTGAGGTATTTAACACAGGCGAGGTTTTCATTTTGTTGGATGTTAAGCAGCGCCATCGGATCGGATTCAAAGGGGGATGTCATCATGCCAAAGGGATGATAATGTCGGGTAGAAATCACATGATCCATGAAGTTTCTCAGGAACGGGACGATGCCTTTGGGCTGCAGTGCTTGGAGGGTATTTAGGTCGCCGGAGCTCAGTGCTTTTTTAAACCGCGGATGGACGTATATGTCGTTGCTGCTATCTCTTTCCCTCATAAGGATTTTGCTTTCTACGAGGTTGTGAATGGCTTGTTGGATGGGGCTTCTTTTGTTGTTGATGAAATGGCGAAGGGTTTTGATGAGGAATTTCTCGGTCACTTCATCATAGTCTGGATCGGCCGAGTTAACCAGTGCTAGGATGGCGGTTTCCAGTACATTGAGGTTGATTTGTTTGCTAAATTCGATGAGGGGCGATAGTTGGGGAAGCGCTAGATTTTTGATTGGTGTTGCGAGAATAAGGTCGCAAATGGATTCTAGTGTTTCAAGGAGCTTGTTTTGGCTCTCCGATTGGGTTTGGGTTGGATTGTTAAGAAAATTGTCAGACATAGCCATTCAAGATACGTCGAATTGGAGTCGATTTTTATACGCTTACACGACAAAAGAAATCCACAAAAAGGGTGAAGAAGCGGAAATATTGGGCCTTCGATTTTTGAAAAAATTGGATCAACGAATTAGTTGAATCATTCCCGAAACACTATGTTTTGTTTGGGCGGGGAATTGATAATTTAGCTGGTAGAAATAAGTGCCGGCCGGACATTCGGGTCCATCGTTGTTTACATGGCCGTTCCAATTGGTATTGGGTTTATTGGTCTGAAAAATGAGTTCACCCCATCGATTCATGATGGAT
>CANHXF010000143.1 GCA_947464515.1 Flavobacteriales bacterium | reverse complement strand
TTGGGCAATCGTTTGAGTCAGGATAAGGTAAAGAAAGTGGTTTTGAAGAGTGATAAAGTGGGTGAGGCGCCGGTGGTTACACGAAAATTGACACCTGCTCCACAAGAGTTTGAATCTGAAGGGGATACTGACGCGATGGACGTCAATGATATCGATGAAAACGATCCTGAAACCGAAGGGGATTCTGGCAATTCAAACATCGAAACGAAGGGTGTTGAAAAAGGGCCAGAGAAACCCAATAATGATGGGAATGTGATTTTGGGCGGTGATGGGTCACCACAATTGAATTTGTTATGAGTCAGCGGATTTGTCCAACCGCCTGGAAAGATTACGAGTTAATCGATGCTGGGGGTTTTGAGAAGTTGGAGCGATTTGGCAAATGGATATTGCGTAGGCCTGAACCTCAAGCCATTTGGGATAAGAGTTTGGATGAGCGGGAATGGCAGAAGTTGGCACACGCCAGCTTTGCAAAAGCGGCGGGGGCGGATGCGGAGAAGGGCCAGTGGTATTTGAAGCCTGGAATGGCCGACCGTTGGTGGATTCAGTATCAGCAGGGAGGATTGTCGTTGAAATTCCGATTGGGATTAACCTCATTCAAGCATGTGGGATTATTTCCTGAGCAGGCGGCGAATTGGGATTGGATATACGAGAAGGTGAAATCATTTCCCAAGGGTGAAAAGCCCAGGGTATTGAATTTGTTTGCGTACACGGGTGGTGCGTCGTTGGCTGCATGTGCGGCTGGAGCGGATGTCACGCACGTGGATAGTGTGAAACAGGTGGTTTCATGGAGTCGTGAAAATATGGAGGAGAGCGGATTGGACGGGATTCGATGGGTGGTTGAGGACGCGTTTAAGTTTGTGCAGCGCGAGGTGAGGCGGGGGAAGACGTACCATGGGATTTTGTTGGATCCCCCGGCCTACGGCCGGGGCCCCGATGGAGAGAAATGGCTGCTCGAAAAACAACTCAACGAGTTGATGCAAATGTGTGGTCAGATTCTAGAACCTACAGGCTTCATGCTTCTGAACCTCTACAGCATGGGCTTTAGCGCCATGGTGGCTGAAAATTTGGTGAGAAAACACGTTTCCTGCCTGGGAGTAAAATTCATGAACAGCGGAGAACTTTTCTTGAAAGACCAAGCCGGGAATGCCCTGCCTTTGGGGACTTTCGTGCGATTGTAAAATTCTTTTTGGGTCGTTTTGCGCGCCAATCATCGAAACTTTATTTCCTTTCAGCGAAACCTTTGGTTTGGAAGAAATTGCGCGAAATCTTAATGTATTTTTGTTTCAATGAGCAAGGTTATTGAGGCCATCAAAGTTTGTAAAACCTTTGGCGAGCAACGCGTATCAAAAAATATTGATTTGGCGGTGGAGCAAGGGAGCATCTATGGGCTGTTGGGTCCAAATGGTGCGGGAAAAACAACCCTTATTCGGATGCTTTCCACCATCACCCAGCCCGATTCTGGAGAGATCCTGTTTAAAGGCGAAGCCCTAAAGGAAAGTCATGCCCACCAAATGGGTTATATGCCCGAAGAAAGGGGTTTGTATAAAAAGATGACCGTGGCCGATCAGCTTTTGTTTTTTGCGGAGTTGCGTGGTTTGAGTACCAAGGATGCAAAGGCGTCGGTGAAGCATTGGCTGCAGCGATTGGATATGATGGAATGGGCGAGGAAAAAGGTGGAAGAGATAAGCAAAGGAATGGCGCAAAAAGTGCAATTCGTTTCTTGTGTGTTGCACAATCCGCAACTGTTAATTCTCGATGAGCCTTTTAGTGGATTTGATCCAGTGAATGCCGATTTGATCAAAGATTTAATCATCGAATTAAAAAACCAGGGGACGAGTATCATTTTTTCGACCCATAGAATGGATAATGTGGAGAGTCTTTGTGACCATTTGGCTATCATACATCAAGGCGAAAAAGTGCTGGACGGTGGGGTGAGCGAAATCCGCAGAAAATATGCAACCGGTGTTTATGAAGTGGGATTTTATCAGGCGGTGGAATGGGGTGGAGGGATGTCGGCCACGGGCGAATCGACCTTAATTTCTGAGCAGCAACAGAGTGATGGGAAGGTGGTTTATCGTTTTCAGACATCGGACAGTTTTAGCCCGGATCAATTGTTGAAGTTGGCCATGGGAAAAGGAAATTTGGTGCATTTTTCGGAACATGTTCCTAGTATACATGAGATTTTTGTCGATACCGTGTCCAGGCCAGCCGAGCCCATCGCGGGAGCAACGATCGCGGGAGAAACCATCGCGTCGAAGCCGTCGCCAATGTCCTAATAATCATTAATTTTAACACACAACAATGAAGAATATTTTTGTCATTTTTAAACGCGAATACCTCACCCGGGTGAAGAACAAGACCTTCATCATCATGACCTTTTTGGCGCCTTTGCTGATGGTGGGTTTTTATGCGGCGACCATTTATATTGCGACGGAAACGGGGGACGACGATCGGACAAAGACGGTGTACGTATCGGACAATAATCCGGAGTTGTTGTTGAGTCATAATCCGCCTGCGAACTATGTTTTATTGCCTGCGCCCAGTGATTCGGATTCGGCCTTGGCCCATGTGGAGCGCGGCTTGGTGCATGGTTGGTTGAGTGTGGAAGACAGGGATTTGCGATCGGTGGATTCAGCCACGTATTACACAAGTGAAACGCCATCGATTACGGAAAAAGAGACGTTAAAAGAGTGGATTCGAAATAAGGCTACGCAGCGACAGTTTGCGCGGTTGGGATTGCGGGAAGGTCAGATCGATAGTTTGCAGTCGAGTTGTAGCCTTGAGACCAAAGAGGTTACGGGTCAGGGCGATGTGCAAGAGACCAGCAGCGGTTTAAAGAGCGGGATCGGATTTGCGCTCGCGTTTATGATTTACATTTTCATTTTTGTATACGGTTCGATGGTTATGCGTTCGGCGATGGAGGAGAAAACGAACAGGATTGTGGAGGTGATTGTGAGTTCTGTGAAGCCATTTGATTTGATGATGGGCAAGATTTTGGGTGTTGCCGCGGTGGGTTTAACGCAGTTTGTGGCTTGGATTGTCTTGGCGGTGGGATTGGTTTTTGGGATCAGTGCGCTGTTTTTGAATTCAGGAAACGGGATGACAACCCAGCAGGCGGTTCAGACGGGAATAGAGGCTAGGACGGGGATGGGTGGCATGGGTACTGGTTCTGGTTCTGGTGCCGCAGTTTCGATGGGTGGAGAGATGTCGGCTCAAGGAGCGGGGATGTCATCCGGTGCAAGGGATATGGCGGCGGAGTTTACGGAGCCGCTCAGCAACTTGCCTTATTTTCAGATTTTGGCGGTTTTTCTATTGTTTTTCGTGGGTGGATATTTGTTGTATTCGAGTTTTTTCGCAGCCATCGGATCGGCAGTGAATCAGGAATCAGACGTCCAACAATTCATGATGCCAGTTACTTTGCCTTTGGTTTTTGGATTTGTGATTGCCCAAACGGTGGCCTTAAAAGCGCCCCATGGTGCGATGGCTAAGTTGTTTTCGATGATACCGCTTACCAGTCCGATTGTGATGGTTGTGCGCGCCCCTTTTGGAGTTCCATTTAGCGAATTGGCACTGAGTTTCGGTCTGCTCGTTTTGACCTTTGTGTTGATGGTTTGGCTAAGCAGCCGGATTTATCGCATCGGCATATTGAGCTATGGCAAAAAGCCCACGTGGAAAGACCTTTGGAAGTGGTTGCGGTAAGTCGAATTGCTGTTGGGGATATGCTCTGCAAGCCGTTGCCGACGCTAATAGGGGTAAATGGAACGCGAAACTTGCGTTTTTACAAGGTGTAGTTTATGCCAACGCTGAGGCCTATTGAGTTTACGCCACCGCCGAGCGATGCTTGGTAGCCAATATTTCTCAGGCCTTTGAAGGATTGTTTGATAGAAATCAAAGTGACTTGAATCCCCTGTGCATTGATGCCTCCGTTGAAAGCAGGGATGTAGGCTGTTCCGGTATCATAACTCATACGTTGGGTTTGATAGTCGATTCTGCTGTTACCCAATGCGATCCCAGAAGAAATTGCCATCGTACTTTTGGGTTTGGTTTTAAGATACCAAGCGTAGTTAATTGTCCCCATGAAGGCGTTCATGTTTACTACATATTGAAAGGATGAATAATTTCCTGGCTTGTCGAAATCGGGGTATTGCAAAGTGTCGGTTTTTACTTGTGCCCATGCATAGACCAGTCCCATTGTCCATCGGTCGCGAAAATGATATTGGTAGCCGATAGATTGTGGTTTTTTACTTATTAAACTGTTGCCCATCGATCCGAAAGTGGGTTCTAGGTTTTCTTTTAATCCTTTTGCAATGATGTTTACCAGAACTTTCGAATTTCTATCCCAATAAAAGGTCATCGCTTCCTTTTGGAAAGGGTGCAAGGGGTGCTTGTCGATGCTCGTCAAGTTTGAATTTACTGAAACAAGGGGTTCTTGAACCTTAATGGTATCGTCGTTACCAGAATACTGGGCTTGTGTTGGTTGAGCAATGAAAAATGCAACTGCTAGTGAAACGGATGTAATGAAGCTACGCATGTCGCAATTTACCGAGAAAATCTAATGTTTGTCGTTTTGTAGCCATTGGATCAATGAATTTTCTTGCAAGGTTGATGCAATTGTACGATATTTGTTGTAACGAATAAAAAATAAAAAGATATACGAATATGACAACACAAACTTTAGCACAATGGAATTTGGATCCTTCGCACAGCGAAGCGCAATTCAAGGTTAAGCACTTGGTGATTTCAACGGTAACCGGTAAGTTTAAAGAATTTTCAGCGACGTTGCATGCAGCGAGCAGCACAGATTTTTCTGGTGCTCAGGTTGCTTTTTCTGCGGTTGTTAGTTCTATCGACACCAATAGTGCGGATCGCGACGGACATTTGCAGTCACCTGAGTTTTTTGATGCGGCTCAGTTCCCTAGCATCGATTTTAAGAGTACTTCTTTTGAAAAAATTTCTGACAATGAGTATACCGTTGTGGGCGATTTGACAATGAAGGGTGTAACCAACACAGTAGCGTTGAAGGCTGAGTTTGGTGGCGAGATGGTAGATCCTTGGGGCAATCACAAAATTGGTTTTGAGGTGACGGGTGTTGTTAAGCGCGAGGAGTTTGGTTTGACATGGAGCGCGGTAACTGAGGCAGGTGGTGTTGTGGTTGGAAGCGACGTGAAGTTGATTTTCAACGTACAGTTTGCGCCAGCGCAGGCTTAATGGTTGTTTGATTTCAAAGTGTGAAAGAGGCCGCGCGGAGCGCGGCCTCTTTTTTATTGCT
>CANHXF010000142.1 GCA_947464515.1 Flavobacteriales bacterium | reverse complement strand
TCCCGCCGCCCAAATCATAAACTAAAACGCGTTCGGCCTAGGTGGAATTCAGCCAATAACTCAAACTAGCCGCTGTAGGCTCATTCAAAATCCGCAAGACATCCAATCCCGCCAACTTCCCCGCGTCCCTAGTTGCCTGTCGCTGCGCATCGTTAAAATAGGCCGGAACAGTTATCACCGCCTGGTTGACATCGGCACCCAACGCTTTCTCTGCCTTTTGCTTCAACGATTTCAAAATGATCGCGCTGAGTTCAATCGGATTGTAAAACGCATCGTCGATCATCACTTTCACCAGCGCATCGGTTTCATCATCAATGATGCGATAACTCAGAAACGACTGAACATCCGATACATCTTTATAACTTCTACCGAGCAATCGCTTGACACTATAAATGGTACGATCTGGCGATGCAATCAAACCCTCCTTTGCAATATATCCCACTTGGGGCAGCTGACCCGGCTGAAATCCAATCACCGAAGGCACCAAACTCCCCATCTCGTCTACAATGATTTCTGGCTGATTCGTTTCCGGATTCACATAGGCCACCAAACTATTCGTAGTCCCCAAATCAATCCCAACCACTACGGCTGCTTTTGCCACTGTTCCTGATGCGATATCGATTTTAATTTTTGCCATCTCTTGCCAATTTCAACGCACAAAGTTAAACCTAACCACCATTGAAAGTTGATTCCTATTGATGAATAAATCGAAGAAAAAATGACAAATGTCACAATTTTGCTGACATTATTATGACAAAATCCTTACAATCTCCCAAGCCCTATTCTTTGGGCATCAAAGTAAATTTGTGACATCAAAAAAATGAAAAACAAAAGTCAATTCATCCTAACCATTTGGGCAGCCTTATTATCAGGGCAGCTTTTTGCACAAACCCCCGTTTCAGACTCTGTGGCGATGGGCGCTGGATATGGCAAAGCGGTTTATTACAACATCAGAACGGGTGCAGAAGCATCGAGCCCAATAGACCAATGGCATTTTTCACACACCACCGTTTCGCGCGACAACTGTATCCGCGTGAATCACATGGGCGGTGTTGAGGTGTATGCTTACCCAAAAGGTGACAACTCACAGTTTTCTCAGTTCGATACTTCGGGATGGTCCTCATGGAAGAAATTCTACAATGATATCAATGTGCATGAAAAAGGCGCCTTGAACCAAGCCACCAATCCTGGCAATATGTGGGATTTTAGTTGGGGTGTTTATGACCCAACCACCAAAGAGGTTGCTGGCGATTCGCTTTACCTATTTGTAATCACCCACCCTGGAATAGGTACCGGCAAGTCGTTTGTAAAGTTCATGCCCATCAAACAAAACCCCAATGGCGATTTTATTTTCCGCACTGCTATGATGGATGGCACTTCAGACAAAACTGATACGATGTTACAAAGCAGCGCCAGTGGCAAGAGTTATAAATATTACACTTTGGGTGTGGGCGATGTATACCCAGAACCTAACCGCGATGATTGGGATTTGTTGTTCACACGTTACTATGCACTCACAACCCCTCCCGGTGGTGGCGCCCCGGTAATGTATCCAACCATGGGCGTTGAAAGCAAAAGAGGAACACGTGTATCAAAAATCACAACATACACTTGGGACGTAATGGCCGCCAATCCAGCCCAAACACTGATTGGAGTAAAGATGACTGGCACACCCACAGAATTGAGCAAAGACCTTACAAAAATTGGGGGCGATTGGAAATCCTTCGACAATACCACTGGCAAATGGACCATCCAAACCAGCTGGAACTATGTGGTGGAAAGCACCAGAACCCTAGGCGCAATCAAAGACACAGCCTATTACATGCTATCGTTCACTGGTTTTACAGGCGCATCGCGCGGCGAAAGTCAGTTCCGCAAATTATCACTAACCCCTGGCGCTTCGGCCAACCTGAAGAACTTAAAGATTGAAGCAAAATTGTTCCCCAACCCTGTTCAAAATGATTTGCTCCTTTGGATACCCCAATTGAACCAAGAAGCCCAAATACAAATCATGGCATTGAACGGTCAAATCATACTCGACCAAACCGCCCAATTCCAAACCGGATCTACCTTGAAATTGAACATCCAAAAATTGCCTGCCGGACAGTATTTGTTGAACGTAATTTCTGGCAGCGACAAAGCGAGCTTGCCATTCATAAAACACTAATTCCGCATGCGGAAAACGCTTCTTTGGATCATAGGGATCATACCCGCAGTGCTTTTTTCACAAAGCAAAGACACCCTGCATGACCTGCAGGTGCTTGACCCTGCGAGTGTTTCCTGCTCCATCAAAGGCGTTGCCGTAAGTGGTGCCACAGAGCAAGTCAAAGTCATTAGCGCCCAAACCATCAAAGAGATGGGTGCCCAAAATGCCGCGGAGGTTCTTCAGAACCAAAGCGGCATTTTAATTAGTCAGGATGCCCAACTTGGCACCGGCATCTCTTTGCAAGGCCTGAGCGGACAGTCGGTCAAAATATTGGTCAACGGCGCGCCAGTGGCTGGGCGTTTGAATGGCAATATCGACATCTCGCAAATTCCCACAAACCAAATCGAACAGATAGAAATCATCGAAGGCCCGATGAGCGTGTTGTTCGGCTCCGATGCCATGGGTGGTATCATCAACATCATCACAAAACAGCCCATTTTAACCCGCACCAAAACCAATGCGCGGCTTTTTTTGGATGGCAGAAGAAACACCAACCTCGATGTGGATTTTGCTATTCCCGTGAATCGACAGCATTCAACGTTGCAGCTGTTTGCGGGTCGGCATTTCTTCGGGGGCATGGACTTCGACACCCTCACCCGCAATTACGATTGGAAACCCAAAACCAAATATTTTGGTGGATTGGGATTTCATGTTCGGGGCGATAAATTTCGTCACGATATCCGCGCCAACCATTTTTACGAAAACATGCTGGATCGCAGCAATGCAGAATTCAACCTAATCACCGTAACTGGCTACAACAACCGATTTTTCACCCAGCGCAGCGATGCAGCAGTGCAAAGTAGCGGCAGATTTAGCGTGGGGAACAAATCCATCAACGCCAAATTCAACAACAGTTGGAACGGCTACCATCGCCTCAACACACTGGTAAAAAGAAACTTGGTAACCGGCGAAGAAACACCCTCATTCATTGGTGAGCGCGATACAACCCGAAACCACCTCTTCAACGCCCGAGGATTTTTTGAAATCGAAAAAAAGCGGGTGCGCAAAAACACGATCATGCTGGGTTACGATGCCAATCACGAAATTCTGTCTACCGGAAAAATTCGCGAGGCCAAAAGCATCACCGACGTGGGGATTTTCGCCCAAGGAAAATGGCAACCCAACCATCGATTGCTCATCCAGCCTAGCATAAGGGGGAATTTCAACTCCCGATTTGGTGAGCCCATTCTCACAACAACACAAAATTTGCGCTTCACACCCATCATTCCTGCCTTACAAACCCGCTACAAAATCGGCAACTCGATGTGGCGGCTGTCTTATGCAAAAGGTTATCGCGCACCCAGTTTGAAAGAATTATATTTCTTGTTTGTAGACATCAACCACAATGTGCGGGGCAACGAACAATTGCAGGCAGAGGTAGCACACAATGCCATGGCGTCCTACAAGTACCGTCACACCTACCCCAACATCAATGGCAGAATTTTGGCCGTGGAATTGAATACCCGCGGTTTCTACAACCATATTTCGCAGCAAATTCAACTGGCGATGCTGGATCAAAGCACCCAGCTGTATCAATACATCAACATCGGCAAGATCAATAGCACGGGGGCAAACCTCGATATCGACCTAACGTATAAACAACACAGTCGCTCGGCATGGACTACCACAGCCACCCTAGGCGCTGATTGGATAAACACGCGCAGCCAACTATCCGATTCCAGCGATTGGCAAGGCTTCAATACCATTCAAGGTAAGTGTAATCTGAAATTGAGTCATCAAAAAACCAAGAGCAGTGCACAGCTTTTCTGTCGTTACAGCGGCAACACCCGCGGATTTTTAGCCAACGGAAACACTTACCAAATTGCGCCATATACACTGGTTGATTTCACCCTAAATACCGCCATCGCCAACAACTCCAACCACTCTATCATACTGCAAGTGGGGTGTAAAAATTTGTTGAACGTAACCCAACTTCAAGGTCAGGCCGGCGGAGGCATCCACGGTGGCAATGGCGTCCTGAATATTTCACCCGGCAGGGCCTTATTTTTGTCACTCACCTTCCAATTCCAATGATACGCTGTAAAAATATCTCATGGCTAGGCTTGATCGCGACCGCTTTTTTTACCGCTTGCGAAAAACCCGAAAAACTATATCCACAGCCCAAAACCTCATTGGGGGTGCAATCGCAGATTTTCGCCATGGGGGAAAACTACGCCAACCAGCTGTGGTTTGACTTCGCCACACAAAAAACTGAAACCAATGCTTTCGGACTTTGGCACATGGGATTTTCTTGCGACCCCAACCAACCCCGTGTTTCTATCAATGGCGGCATCAGTGCGAGTTTCGGAGTGGCGCGTTTTGCTGGAAGCAGTTTTGGCAAGATCACCGCCGATAGCATTAAAAAAGTGCAATGGTATTTCGACAACCCCAACGGCGACCCCGATTCATCGGCTTTCCCGCGGGCATTTGTAAAAAATGGCACTCAGTGGGAAGTGAATGACTACACCTATGTGATCGACTTAGGTGATAAAATCAAAGACAGCACCCGCTACGTGCAGCTCAAATTCACTGGCTGCAAACCCGGCCAGTCCTACGATTTTGAATATAAAAACCTGGTGCCCAATGGTTTTGTGCGCAAACAAATGATCACGGTGAACAGGGACAAAAACTTCGTGTATTATCAGTTCCTTGAGCATCGCACCGTGGACAACGAACCTTTCAACAACGATCAGTGGGACATTCTATTTACCACCTACAAAGAGAGTGTGCCGGATGCCAATGGCGTACCCTACCCTTATGTGATTCGCGGGGTGTTGATCAATCCGAAGAAGGTGAGTGTTGCGCAGCTCGACAAAGTGGATTTTAACGTCATAGACAAGGCCTATGCCAGTGCGGTGGTGTATGGCAAGAAGCAGGATGAGATTGGCTACGATTGGAAACAATACGACCAAACTGCCGAGCGATATACGATGGTACCCAACCGCGTGTATTTGATAAAAACTACAGACGCAATCATCAAAATGAAATTTGTGGATTTTTACAACGACCAAGGCGTTAAAGGGTATCCAAAAATGGCTTGGGAAATATTACAGTAACCTTTCCTCGT
>CANHXF010000141.1 GCA_947464515.1 Flavobacteriales bacterium | reverse complement strand
GGTACAAATTGAAAATTTAATGCATTGGTTTGGTAAGAATTATTCAAATACCATCCTTGCTTAACTATGGTGGTATCAGAAATATAAGTAGCTTCTCCGTTCCATTTACTGCCTAGACACACGATGGAATCGTGCGGTTGAACTGCTATTGATGCTCCAAAAAGCTTTAGGCTCTGATTGAAACTATCTGCACAACCTTGTTTACTTTGTGCCCATACTCTAACGAGTGCGTTCTTATTTACAAATTTTACTTTCACCGACATTCCGGCGTGTCGTTTTCCTTCAATTAACCAAGTTACGTTGTCTATTGTCGGTGAATTCAGCAGTGCCTTGGCGGATAGACCTACGGAGTCATTAAAACATAAACCGCCTTGTTGAATTTGTATTTTAGGTAATCCGAATACTTCTATAGTGTCGGGCGATTGAATGGCTTTTGTACAACCGAAAGAGTCCTTTAAAATTAGGGAGGGAATGTATTTACCGGGAAATTTGTAAGTATAGCTCGTTACGTTCCCCGTTTGAACGACACCGTCTCCCATATCCCACTCCTTCGTCATCACTGCACCTGTTGCAGTGTGTTTGAAATTCACTGTGAGAGGCATGCAGCCCGATTTGGGTGAAAAAGTAAACTGTCCGTCAGGGCCGGGTACCAAAATAAGATCAAGGAATTTTCGTGTTTCGGTGCAACCCAATGAATCTTTTATGGTTAGAGTGATTGAGTATTTCCCCGGTTTTAAATATTGATGTTGTGGGTTTTTTAATACACTGGAGGTCCCGTCACCAAAATCCCAATTCCAACTCGTGATTTTTACATTAAACGAACTGCTAGAATCTCTAAACTGAACTAACATGGGCGCGCATTTGCTGCCAATCACTGTATATGCTACCCGTATTTTCAATCTACGACCCGGAAAATACACGTCGCGCGTTTCTTCGGAAATACAACCCGAAGTATCCCTCATCGTAACTTTAATTTTGTAGGTCCCGGAATCTTTGTATCCATGTCGTACAAAAGGAGTAGAATATTGTTTACCATCCCCCATATCCCAATTTAAATTCACCGGTGTTTTATTCACTTGAACGGCAAATCCTTGGAATAAACTCATTCCGCAACTGTGTTCCCACAACTGTCGGAGGGTAAATATGGGACCGGCAATTGAAATTGGTAATCTCGCGGTTGGATAGCAAGATTGTTTGGTTGCCTTGGATTTCAACACAGCCCAAACTGTATCCGCGTTTGCATTTTTGACGATGTATTTTGTTAAGGCTGATGTAATGGGAATAGTATCCCCAGTACTCAAAACCCAAACATGTTTTTTAGTGGTTGAGTAGGATGAATCATAGAGTTCCAACGAAATAGGTAAACAACCCGGAGAACGCTTCAAAGAGCCGCGCAAATCCGTTTCACCAACCTCATATTTTAGGACCTGTAATCCATTACAAAATTTCCCAAACGGGGAGCGGTACTCAATAAAATATACTCCTGCGGTATCAAAAGGAATTTCAACAGTGTTTCGATTTTTAGCAAATACTTTACCATTCACCAGCCATTCGTAGTTCTTTGGACCGTTTACAACACGGAGTCGCACATACCCTGGTTCGCAGAGATTAGACCCCAATTCTTGAATACTTGGCGATGTATAGGAGTCGGGCTTGTATAAAAATTGAGAGGTATCATAACATCCGGTTGAATCATCCCATATTCGCAATCTAATGTAATGAGGGTCTGTGGCCGATAATGAAACGGTATCGGTAGTATACTTTTTCTTATCGATTATCCATTCAAATCGTGTGAATGCACTCGATTGATTAAATAAATACAAGGCATTGGAATCGCACATGTCTATGAAATACCCAATTTTTGCAAAGGCGGCTTTTATCCGTATGGAGTCGCGCTGACTAATCATGGACTCACAGCCGTGATGGTAGGCGTAAAGAGATGGATTTACCCAGCCTGTATCTCTATCGTACCGATGCCAGGTATTGGTTTTCGCATAGGGTTTGTTAGCAATTGTCCAAGGGTGTGTAAAAGGGGCCCTCTGAATTCCGTCGGTTTCATCGAAATTCCAAATAAAGCTATCAATGACAAACCCGGGATGTTGTGTAGCATTGATAAATAGTATACTATCCGTGTTGTTGCAAAAATCGCCAACGGGAAGGGTGTAAAACGCGGGTTTGACCTTCATTCCGACATGAATTTGGAACAATCGAGTATAGCAGCAATTATTGTTGGTGCAAACCGTTATTTTGGCATTAAAAACACCGGTATCTGGAAACGTTTTTTCTGCTTCTAACCCATTTCTAATATCACCATCGTGAAATTCCCACTTTATTGTTTTTATGTTTCGGTTTGATTTGATATTGGCTACAAGCTCTGCTTTTAGGGGCGCACATCCCCATTTAACCCCTTCAACTTTTAATGAAACCATGACCGGCTCTAAATATCGAAATTCAATTGTGTCTATGCAGCCTTCTTTATTTTCTACCACGGCAGAAATCAAATATTTTCCATAGTTACTACCATCGATTCGCATGGGATTACTACTACCCAAAATGCGGTTTTTGTCGTTATCGAGAGACACTCGCCACGTAATATTTTTGTATCCAAAGGAATCGAGATAAGTGGCGTATACAATGAACGGAACTTTACACGGCGAGGTATCACTCAGTTGAATATTGCCTTTGGGCGATGGATTAACAATGATGTATTTATTCTTTGTAATTGAAGCTGAACAATTTCGATAAGTTGACTGAATCGTTAGGGTGACAGAATACTTGCCAGGTTTGCTATAAAATTTGGTTGGATGAGATCGCGTGGAGGTTGTGCCATCACCGAAATCCCATGATGAGATAACACCAGTTTGCGGTGCGCTCTTGTTCGTGAAATTCACGGTCCCGGAACCGCAGAATAATTGTTTGTCCGACGTAAAATCAGCTTTGAATGGCTCTAGAATAACGGCTGCAGTTCTGATTACCGAATCCATACAACCGTTGGTATCCTTAACAACCAATTTTACATCGTATTTTCCTAAATTACTGTATTGATGGACGATGCTTCCTCCAGTTGTTAATTTTTTTTGATTTCCATCTCCGAATGACCATTTTCCCGAAAGACTCTTCCCTTTGCTTATGTCCGTAAAGGTCACGGAAGATGGCGCTCTACAATCAATGGGGAAATCGGTAATGAAATCGGCTGTTGGCTTTGGATTTACCAAAATGTACGCCGGTTTGTTGACTTTCGAAATACAACCATTAGCATCTTGTACAGAGTACGAAATGGGAAAGGTGCCGGCACTTTTAAACGCATGGGTAGGCTTGGAGGACGCAGTAATCACAGTTCCATCGTTCATGTCCCAAGTATACTTGGTGATGGTGGTATCACCTTTGGTAGATTGGTCGGAGAAACTAACGGATTCTCCCTGACAGATCGTTCTAGGGCTGCCTGAGAAATTGGCAACAGGAGATTTAAAAGCCACAATAAATTGGGTTTTGGTGGCGCTAAATTTATTTCCTGCAGCGTCTGTTACCGTTAATTTAACCGTGTATTTGCCTGGCAAAGTATAACTCGCCGATGGATTTTTTAGGTTGCTTAAATTCCCGTTTCCAAAATCCCACGACCAAGCCACGATAGATCCTGTGGAGAGATCGGAAAATTGTACGGTTAGGGGTGCGCAGCCTTTGCGGTTGGAGGCGCTAAAATTTGACTGAGCATTCAGCGTATTGATATTCGCGGTGATGGCGAACAAGGTCAATATCAAGCCCAAGACTCTAGTCATTTTTAATTTATTACGAGCCACAGACTGAATTTCTAGAGCCGAGGTTGTACGAATATAATGAATTATCGGGTAATGATTTAGCGGATAATAAGATTTACTTGCTCAACAACTTAACGATGGGGACAAAATGGTTGTTGGAATCTGGACTTTTTTCGATGATTTCTCCAGTTCTAAAATTCAAACATTGTATATTTCCATTGGGGTTTATAGTGCTACTCCAAACCACCAAAGAGTTTCTCATTAAAACGTAATGTAACTTAGTATCGCTATCATAGATTTTCTTAAGTTCATTGATATCAGGTATTATGGCAGATTTGAAATCTGAATGATTTGCCATTAGTTCGGTTAATTCACTAAATTTCATTGGCCCGTTTATCCCAGTATTTATCTGTCTCAAAATTGAATTGTGCGAGTAAACAAATGATTTACCCTCTTCCTGGTAATAGAGAAACTCCATTGCGTAATTGGGTACCACCAGTGGCGCTGTTGGTGTTGTTTCCATTATTATTGGACGGCTATAGTCTACGCCATATGTCTCCCATTTAATTACGGTGTCATTGACAAACCAGAATTTCACGAAGGTTTCAACCGTTGTGCTATTGGTTTTTTGAAAAGTATTTTGGCTTTGTCGAGTAACCAATTCCCTGTCCACAGTTCGAAAATAGGGATTCATAGGGTTTTGAGATATTCTACCAGTTCCATAGGAATGACCAATACTAGTAGATGCGGTCACCTCTGATAATTTGAAGTACCAATTTTCGATATTCTCAAAAGTTTCTTTACTTGTTGGTGTTCCAAACTTGATAAAAACCGATTTCTTCGTTGGATAATCTTGTGTCATAACATCGGCATGTGATTGCATTGGGATGTTTGGGGGCTGCGGGACAACACAAGAGAACAATCCAATCAATAGGCAAGAGGTAAAAAGTATTTTTTGCATTAATTCAAATTTAATCTTTTCTATTTCTTTTTTAGCACATCAAACCCCCATCCTAAACCGAAATGTTTTAAGATTGTGTAAACTAAAAAAATAACCCATTGAAAATCAATGGGTTACGAACTAAAAAAGTGGAATTGGGGGGAGTCGAACCCCCGTCCGGCTATGCGACAGCAAGCGCTTTCTACATGTTTAGGGTGAGATTGATTTTCGAGAATCGGCCGGCTCTACCCTAGCCAACGTGATTCCTTAACCAACTTTGTAATGAGCCCCTGCGTTGATGGTTGAGGGTCATACCTGAGCGGGTCGACTACCCCGGACGAACATCGGCTCAGATAGAGACATTCGGGGTAGATGGCAATTACTTAATCATTCCGATTAGGCAGCCATGGCGTAATTAGATTCGCCTCTTAAAAGTTTGAAGGCTGAGATTTTGGTGCAAACCCCCCACGCACCACATGCTTACACTGCAATCAATCATCCCGTCGAATCCAGTCAACCCCATTACAGTCTCACAAATTTCGTCATTTTTCTTTTGATTCCTTAAAAAATTGATTTAATTCGTACAAACTATATTT
>CANHXF010000140.1 GCA_947464515.1 Flavobacteriales bacterium | reverse complement strand
GAATTGACATCATAGAATAAATCACCATACAAATTCCCGGATTCAGATTCGATTTTTGAGAAATATTGCAGATCGGTATTGAGTTCGGTAAAATCACCCCAAATGAAAGCACCATCGCCGCGCTGACCTAAGTTAAAGGACCCGTTGATGCGATTGCCTGTGAATCTCAATGAAGCGCCATCGTAGACTAATAGTGATGTTCCGTTGCCATTTTTCACAAAAGAACCCCCAATCAATAAATCTGTGCCCGCCCCCATCAATGTGGTAGGTGCACTAATACTAAATGAATCAAATCCAATTGGATTTGCCCAAGTACCTTGAAAAATAGAAATCTGTTTATCGCCCGTTGCGTTTTTCCCTAATGCTGCAATTTTATTATTGAAAACTCCCAATTCTAGAACCTCGCCTTTGAAAGGACTCCCTACACCACCCCAACCACCATTGGCCGCTGTAAAGTAAGCAATATTCCCTGTGCTAGAACCTGCAAAAGTCTCAAAATCCCCACCTATATAAAGTCGATTACCCACAACAGCCAAGGTGCGAATCACACCATCTGTGCCTTGCGCGGTTCCACTATTACCTAGGTAAGACCAAGATTTCCCGTTGTATGCAGCAATGTTTTGAACGGGATTGCCATTCACGGTATTATCAAACAAACCCGCAACAATCAACTTATCATCGAAGACTGTCATTGCGATAATCCCATTATTTCTTGTATCCACAACACCAATTTCCGCCACCCATTTCGCGCCATCCCACTTGTATAAATGACTTACTGGCACATCGGCATCACGTTCTGCATTTGCCATGTAAGCGGCAGCATACATCGTATCGTGATACAAAGCGATTGAATGGAAATTATAAGTTCCTTTTACTGTTTTTACTGGCGATGGCGTAGTTAATCCGCTGTAGTAACTCCAGCTAACACCATTCCAGCGAGCCATTGTAAAATCGTTAATCTCCGCAGTTGATGTTTCTTCGAAAAGTGCTAGGTACTCGTTCCCCGCGGCATAAGATGCTACAACCCGGGCTGGCAAACCAGATCCCAATGGCTGCAACACCTGCGCCTGTGCGGAAACACACAGGATACATAGAACTGTCAACAAAGACTGAACTCTCATCCCATGCAATTTATACCATATAAAACACTTTTTCTTCACTTTATTGAATTCTCCAGGAATAATGTGCGGACAATCCCAACGACCAACCCCTTGGCTGCAAGGCAGCATTCGGGACATACATTGAGGTTAACATTGACTGTGCATTGAATCGCAATCCAATCGCATGACTATAATTGAGGCGTTTTTCAACTCCCACGGCAACACGAGCACCCCAAATCAACTTTCTAAAATTGGAAGCTTGCTGTGCAGTTTGTAATAATGTTTGATAATCCAATGTCTGAGCACCGGTTGATACCGACAATTTATTGGCTTGCAACAACACCTCAGGTGTAATTGAATATTGTTTTGTTATCGGAAAATAACCCACATAACCCAATGGTACAGAAATCATCGAATAAGTGGTCTGAGAATTAAATTTCACTTGCGGACCCAAGCCCAAATATCCAAAAATCGGGTAGTAACCCAAGGCATCAGGATTATTGCCCGGCATTACGGTAGCCGGCATGCTATCTCTAAAGTCGAACCGCTGCTGCGTGCGATTTTCGGCATACGCCACACCCACTTTCACTGCGTGATTCTTAGTGATTTGATATACACTAGAAATATTGAAGCGACCTGCACTCAAAGCAAATTCGCCATCTTTCATGTGATTAAAATAATTTTTGTGTACGTATTTCGATAAGTCCGCCGTGCTGCGATACATCAAACCAGTTTGGTTCGCATCAACGCCAGCCTCAATCATCCATCGACCCAACAATTTTTCTGATTTCTTGTCGCTAGACCATACCAACTGATCAGCAGAGGTACGAGACACCGAATTGGGATTCACCGCGCCTTCAATTTCCATAGATTCGATGCCAAATGGATCCACATCGAGTGTTGACGGGATGTCATCGGCGGTATTTTCATTTACGAGTTGGACAGGATTTGGGGTGTTAAATTCTGGAGCTTGAATTGGGTCAGGCGTATTTTCTGACTTCATGTAATTGCCCGAAGGATTGTATTTCGAAGGCTTTGAATTCGGGGTAACTCCGTTTGATTGAACTACAGGATTAGTTTGAGATCCTGAATTTGATTGTAATTCGGGATTCTGAATTCGAGCATTTTGATCAGAGAAATTAGACGATTTTGTTTGATCCAGTTCCGACTTCTCAGTAATTTTTGAAGTGCTAGATTGCGCCACTGTTTTGGGCGATGCAACCGACTTATTAGATATCTTATTCCACTGAAACAGCGAGCCCGCAACCACTAATGACAGAACGCCAGCAACCAGCCAATACCATATGAATTTTTGCTGGCGTTCTCTGCGGTCAAGGGAAGCATCTATCGACTGCCACAGCGCAGGTTCGGGATTCGGGGTAAAATCCTCAAACTGCTGGCTTAACCAATTGTCGATATGTTTGTTACTGTTTTCCAGTGTCCTTGTTTCTTTGTTTTTCAACTAAATCTTTGAGCATCACGCGGGCCCTAAATAAAAGGCTCTTACTGTTCGATACGCTAGTTCCCAACACTTCAGAAATTTCTTGGTGAGTGAGTTTATCAATTGCATACATGTTAATCACGATGCGATATTTCTCGGGGAGCTCCATCAAACAGGCGAGCACTTCATTGACTTCCATTGGCTCATCCACGGTTGTGGTTTCGCCGGAAGTATCATCCAGAACATCAACCACTTCCACCATAACGGGGCCGCGAGCAGATTTTCTGAATCTCGACATGGCTAGATTGATGAAGATTCTCGTCATCCAACCTTCCAATTGAGAAGTGTCATTCAGGGTAGCAATGCTGTCAAAGACCTTAATGAAACCATCTTGTAACAAATCTTGAGCATCAGCGCGGCTGTTAGAGTATCGTAAGCAAAATCCAAACATTTTGGCAGCATATTTCTCGTAGAGAGTCTTTTGCGCCTGTCTGTCTTTTTTGATACATCCGGCTATGATATCATTGTTGTTTAGCAAGTAGCTTCGAGGTTATGACGCACAAATCGCGATTGGTTGCAAAGAAAAATGGAAAATTTTGTGTTTTATACGCATAGTATTGAGACCGACCGCATTTAAGGCCACTTTTGCGATGTATTTTTGAAAAATAGAACATCCTATTAACAATGCATGCTGTACGATCGAAAGAATTTATCTGATGCCGAATTACTGAGTTTATACCGTGGTTTATTAAAGCCGCGTTTAATCGAAGATCGAATGCTCGTGCTATTGCGTCAGGGCAAAGTGGGAAAATGGTTTAGCGGCATTGGCCAAGAGGCGATTTCTGTTGGCATTACGATGGCCTTAGACCCTGATGAATACATCATGCCCTTGCATAGGAATTTGGGAGTTTTTACCACACGAGGAATTCCATTTGGCAAGCTTTTCGCCCAGTGGCAAGGCAAGAAATCAGGCTTTAGCAAAGGCCGGGAGCGCAGTTTTCACTTTGGAACCAACGAATACGCCATCGTAGGGATGATTTCTCACTTGGGTGCGATGTTGGGTGTAGCCAATGGCGTTTCACTTTCCCATGTTCTGAATCATCGTAAAAAAATCTCTGTCGCTTTTTCTGGCGATGGCGGCACCTCCGAAGGCGACTTTCACGAAGCCCTAAACGTGGCTGCCGTTTGGCAATTGCCGGTGATCTTTTTGATCGAAAATAATGGCTATGGACTTAGTACGCCATCGAACGAGCAGTTTAGATGTAAGCAATTCATCGACAAGGGAATCGGCTATGGCATGGAGACGGTGCAAGTGGATGGCAATAACATTTTAGAAGTGTATCATACCGCTTTGCATTGGGCGGAAGAACTTAGAAACAACCCGCGTCCGATTATTTTTGAAGCGCTTACCTTTAGGATGAGGGGCCATGAAGAGGCCAGCGGTGTGAAATATGTACCCACACATTTATTTGAAGAGTGGGGAAAGAAAGATCCATTGAGCAATTACGAAACCTATTTGAGGGAATTGGGAATTTTGACTGATGCAATTATCGATCAATATAAAAAAGAGTTTTTGGCGGAGATCGAAGTGGGATTAGAAGCCACTTTTGCAGAGGAGGAAGTGGTTCCAGATTTGGCGGAAGAAATGAACGATATGTATGCGCCGTTTGAATTTGCCGATGATTTCCAATGTGCGGACAGCGCTCCAGAGAGTGATCGTGACCTGCGATTGGTGGATGCGATTAAGGAAGGATTGGAACAGAGCATGGAACGTCATGATAATCTTGTGATTATGGGTCAGGATGTAGCGGAGTATGGTGGTGTTTTTAAAATCACCGACGGATTTCTTGAGAAATTTGGCAAGGGCCGCGTGCGAAATACGCCCATTACCGAGAGTTCAATTTTGGGTGCGGGATACGGATTGAGCATCGCCAAACAAAAAGCGGTGGTTGAAATGCAATTTGCGGATTTCGTCACCTGCGGTTACAATCAAATTGTGAATAATTTAGCTAAAAGTCATTACCGTTGGGGCCAGCCCGCCGATGTGGTTGTCCGCATGCCAACGGGCGCTGGCGTGCAAGCCGGTCCTTTTCACAGTCAGAGTACCGAGGCATGGTTTTACCACGTTCCCGGTCTAAAAATATATTATCCTAGCACACCAGCCGATGCAAAGGGTTTATTGATGCGTGCCATCGAGGATCCAAATCCTGTGTTATTTTTTGAGCACAAGTTATTGTATCGATCGGTGAGCGGCGGCGTAGCCGCCGTCCCATACCTCATCGAAGAAGGAAAAGCCACCGTTCATGATCATGGCAACGACTTTTGCATCGTCACCTACGGCTGGGGAGTCCACAAAGCCCTCGATTGCATCAAAGAACACAATCTCAATGGCAGGGTCATCGACCTCAGAACCCTCATCCCCTGGGATAAAGAGGAAGTCGCCGCACAAGTAAAAGCCACTGGAAAAGTACTGGTACTTACAGAAGATACGCTCACCGGAAGCATCGCATCGGACATTGCTGCTTGGATTTCCGAACACTGTTTTCAAGATCTTGACGCTCCCGTTCAAAGATTGGGCAGTCTCGACACCCCCGTGCCATTGGCTAAAACCCTCGAAGACCATTTCTTGCCTTGGGATCGCTTGCCACAGACATTAAAATCGCTCATCGAATATTGACAACTGAAAAAGGAAATATCACCCCAACGCAACCCCTCTCGATCGACACCAGTTCTGAGGCATCCTTAGCATTT